>DBME01000290.1 GCA_002298155.1 Holophagaceae bacterium UBA706
GGCGCCTCGGCGATAGGCTTTTTCTTTGGTGTGGCGGCGCATGTAAATGATGTGTCGACGTATCTTATAAAAAGCCTATCGCCGAGGCGCCGGGGAACCGAGGATCGCCGAGAAAAGATGATCGGGAAATAATGATGCAGGCTTGATTTTCAATCCTGCATTCACGCCCTCCCAACCTCCATCACCCTCAGGAACACCTCCACCACATGCGGATCGAACTGCGTCCCCGACATCTTCCGCAGTTCCGCCAAAGCCTCCACATGCGTCTTGGCCTGCCGGTAGGGCCGCGTGGACGTCATGGCGTCGTAGGCGTCGGCCACGGTGATGATGCGTGAGAAGAACGGGATGTCCTCCCCCTTGAGCCCCAGGGGGTAGCCCGTGCCGTCCCAGGATTCGTGGTGGTACTTCACGAATTCCGACACCTTCCCCAGGAATTTCAGGGGGCCGAGAATCGTGTTGCTGTAGGTCGGATGCTTGCGGATCACGTCCATCTCCGCGGGCGTGAGGGGGAACTCGCTCAGCAGCACCGAGTCCCTCACCCCGATCTTCCCGATGTCGTGGAGCAGGGCCGCGTTGAAGATGACGTCGCAGTCCTCGTCGGGCAGTTCCAGCCCCCGGGCCGTGGCCAGGGCGAGCTCCGCCACCCGCTCCGAATGGCCCCGGGTGTAGTCGTCCCGGGCCTCCAGGGCCTTGGCCAGCGCACGCAGGGTCTCGTAGTACGTCCGCTGGGTGTCCTCGAACAGCCGCGCGTTCTCGATGGCGATGGAGGCCTGGGACGCCAGCGTCTCCAGCATCTTGCGCTCGTTCTCGTCCACGTCCACGGAGGCGTGGCGGATCAGCTCGAACACGCCGATGGTCTTGTCCCCGATGCGCAGGGGCAGGTCCAGCTTGTGGAAGGGGGCGTTGGGGTCCAGGATCCGGCCCGCCTGGGCCTTGATCTTGAGCTCCTTGGTCTCCTCGTCGATGAGCTTGATGGCGCCGGTGGAGGAGTTCACGATCCCGGCGGTGGTCTTGAGGATGACTTCCAAAGTCTTGTTCAGGTCGAGGCTGGAGGTGATCGCCTGGCCCGCCTCGTGGAGGGCCGTGAGCTGGCGGATCTGGACGCCCAGGCTGTAGTTGGCCTCCTGGATCGCCTTGGCGTAGCTCTCCAGCTCCCAGTTGAGGCGGCCCATCTCCTCGACGTTGGTGATCATGCGGGCGTTGGTCTCCTCCAGGCCCCGGATGAGCCGGGCGTTGTGGAGGGCCACGGCCACGTGGTCCGCGAAGGCGGCGAAGAGCTCCAGGTCCTCCTCCCCGTAGGCGTCCACCACCGTGCTCTCGGTGTCCAGCACGCCGATGAGTTCCCCGAAGACCCGCAGCGGCACGGCCATCTCGGTGCGGCCGCCCGTGACGCCCTCCACGTAGCCCGGATGCGCCAGCACGTCGCGCACCAGCTCGGCCTGGCCCGTGAGGCCCACCCGCCCGGTGACGCCCTTGCCCAGGGCGATGCGTTCCCCGATCACGTCGCCGTAGCCCACGGCGGAATGCACCACCAGATCCCCCGACAGCGGGTCGGTCATGAGCAGGGCCACCCGGCCCAGCCCCAGGGCCTCGTCGGCGGACCGCAGGATCTCCTCCAGGCATTCGTCCAGGTCATGGCGAGAATTGAGCACGTGGCCCGCCCGGACCACATGGCGCAGGCTCCGGGCCTGGTCCTGGATCCGCTTCATCTGTTCGGCATAACGGAAGGCGCTGGCCACCTGGGCCGCGAAGGCCGTGAAGATCTCCAGGTCCAACTCCGTGAAGGGGGCCGAAGCCGAGGCGGCGTCCAGGACGCCGATGATGGTTCCACCCAGGGCGATGGGCACCGCCATCTCCGCCCGCTCCCCCTGGATCCCTCCGGGGATGTGCCGCGGATCCGCGGCCACGTCCGCGATGATCTCGGCCCGCCCCGACTGGAAAACCGAACCCGCCACGCCCTGGCCCGGCTCGATGCGCAGTCCCAGGATGCCCTCCCGGCCACGGGCCTTGCGCACTTCGAGGGCGCCCTTGCGTTCCAGCAGGATCGCCACGCTGTCGAAGCCCAGGGCCCCCTGGGCCAGATCCAGGATCCGCTCCAGCAGGTCCTCCGGGTCGATCACTTCGTTGAGGGCCAGGCGGGCCTGATGGAGCAGCTCCATCCTCCGGGCGCGCTCCGCCGAGGCGCAGTGGGCTTCCAGATGGCGCAGCGCCCAGGCGGCGTGCTCGCCGAAGGCCGTGAACAGGGCCATGTCGTCCTTGTCGAACGCCTCGCCCCTGCCCTCGATGTCCAGCACGCCCATGACCCGGCCGTCCACCACCAGGGGGACCGCCATTTCGGACTTCGCCCCCTCCACGGCGGGGATGTAACCCGGCTCGCGGCTCACGTCCTCCACCAGCAGCGGCGTACCCAGGGCCGCCGACCCGGCGATGCCCACGCCCACCTCGCCCCGGTACGAGGCCACCGCCGCGGCGTCGTAGCCCCGGGAGGCCGCGACCCGCAGCCGCTTGCCGTCAGGCTCCACCAGAAGGACGGCGGAGGTTTCCCGGCCAAAGACGTCCTCCACCACTTCCAGGATCCTCCCGAGAAGGGTCTCCAGATCCCCGGCGCCGATGAGGCGGCGCAGCGCCCGGTTGAGCTTGACGAGCTTCTCGGCCAGATCCGTCATGGTGGTCCCGTTCGAAACCTGCGGCTTGATAGTTGACACCGGTCACCTTGAGGATTGGATCGTCAGGACCGGTGGCGGTCTTGAGCATTTGAATTCTATCCTGGGGGAATGGCGGAACCGATGCGGGTGCTGGAATTCTTCGCGGGGCTGGGCGGTTGGCGCCAGGCCCTGGGAGGCGCCGCGGAGGTGGTGGCCGCCTACGACATCAGCCCCCACG
>DBME01000212.1 GCA_002298155.1 Holophagaceae bacterium UBA706
TAAATTGTTGTTCACGGTTCCGAGGGATCGGGCCAAAATCCTGGCATAGGATCAGGGGTTCCTGATCACCGCCCGGAAGGAAGCGCCATGTTCCCCATCGGATCCGATGCCCGCCGTGGACCCGGCCCGGGTGGATCCACCGTGGACCACGCCACCATCCTGGATGCCCTGCCCGATGCGGTGTTCGTGCACGATCCCATCACCGGCCGGATCCTGGAGGTGAACCGGGCCTGCCTGGAGATGTTCCGCGTCTCGCCGGAGGCCCTGGCGATGATCGATCTGCAGACACTGAGCGCCTGGGAGGAAGGGTTCACGCTGGAGGAGGCCCAGGCGCGCATCGCCCGGGCCCGCGAGGACGGGGCGTCGGAGTTCTCCTGGCGCTCCCGCCGGGCGGATGGCACCTACTTCTGGAGCGAGGTGCGGCTCACCCATGTGCCCGGGGAGGACGGCGGCCAGGTGATCGCCGTGGTGCGGGACGTCACCGCCGCGGCCCAGGCCGAGGAGGCCCTGCGCCTGGCGGAGGAGAAGTTCGAGAAGATCTTCCGGTCGAGCCCGGCCAGCATCCTGGTGGCGCGCTTCCCGGATGGCCGGGTGGAGGAGGCCAACGAGACGGTGCTCCGGCTCACGGGTTTCAGCCGCTCGGAGATCATCGGTTCCGACGGCAGGAAACTCTGGGTGGTGCCCGAGGACCGGGAGCGCTACCTCGCCACCCTGCGCGCCCATGGCCGGGTGGAGGGGCTGGAGTCGCAGTTCCGCATGAAGTCCGGCGAGGTCAAGGTGGGCCGCATCAGCGGCGAACTCCTGGAACTCTCCGGCGGGCTCAACATCCTGACCGTGATCGAGGACATCACCGAGGAGCGCGAGGCCCAGGCGGCCCTGGCCCGCATCACGCGGCTCTACGCCGCCCTGTCCCAGGTCAATCAGTATCTGATCCGGGCCACCAGCCCCGGGGAGCTGTTCGCGTCCATCTGCCGGGCCCTGGTGGAGGGCGGCGGCTTCTGGGCCGCGTGGATCGCCGAACCCGACCCCGTCACCCACTGGTTCGTGCCCCTGGCCATCCATGGCGGCACCGACGGATGGGTGGAGGGCTTGCGGGTCTACTCCCTGGAGGGCCCCCCCGAGGGGATGGGCACCATGGGGCGGGCCTACCGCCAGCACCATCCCATCATCGCCAACGACTTCGACGCCGATCCGCTTACCGCGCCCTGGAAGGACGAGGGGCGCACCCGCGGCTTCAAGGCGGCGGCCTCCTTCCCGCTGCGCAGGGGGGACGGCGGGGTCTTCGGCGTCCTCTGCATCTACGCCCGGGAGCCCGGCTTCTTCGGGCCCCAGGAAATCGCACTCCTGGAGGAGGTCTGCGAGGACCTGACCTTCGCCCTGGAGGACCTGAACAAGGAGGAGCGCCGCAAGCGCGCGGAGGCCGAGCAGGACCGGCTCCAGGAGCTGCTGCATTCGATCATCGACTCGACCCCCGACCTGATCTACGCCAAGGACCGGAACCACCGCTACCTCCTGGTGAACCGGGCCCTGTCCGACTTCCTGGGCCGGGAGCCCCGGGAGATCATCGGGCGCCACGATGCGGAGCTCTGGCCCGAGGGCATCCTTCCCGGCTCGGGCCCCCAGGACAAGCTGGGCCTGAGGCTGGACGAAGCCGAGGCGCTGTTCGGCGAAGTGATGACCCGGGAGGTGGCCATGGTGCCGCCCCGGGGCGGGGAGGCCAGGGTCTTCGACACGCTCATCGCCCCGCTCAAGGATTCCCGGGGCGCCATCAGCGGCGTCCTGGGGTACGCCCGCGACATCACCCGCATGAAGGAGCAGGAGGCGCAGAAGCGCGACCTTGAACTGCGCCTGCAGCAGTCCCAGAAGCTGGAAAGCCTGGGCACCCTGGCCGGGGGCGTGGCCCACGACGTCAACAACGTCCTGGGCGCGGTGCTGAGCCTGGCGTCCATCGAACAGGAGCGCGCGCTCCCCTCCTCACCCACGCGGCGCTCCATGGAGACCATCGTCCAGGCCTGCACCCGGGGCCGTGAGGTGGTCCAGGGTCTGCTCTGCTTCGCCCGCCGCGACCTGGGGGAGATCCGGCCGACGGACCTGAACCAGCTGGTGCGCGAGATCGTGGGCCTCCTCGGGCGCACGACGCTGCAGCGGGTGCAGTTCGTCACGGACTTCGATCCGGGGCTGCGCTCGGTGGAAGGGGACGCGGGGGCGCTGAACCATGCCCTCATGAACATCTGCGTGAACGCGGTGGACGCCATGCCGGACGGCGGGACCATCACCCTGCGCACCCGCAACCTGCCCGGGGGCGCGGTGGCGGTGGAGATCGAGGACACCGGCGAGGGCATGGCCGAGAACGTGGTGCAGCGGGCGGCAGAACCGTTCTTCACGACCAAGCCCCCTGGCAAGGGCACGGGGCTGGGGCTGGCCATGGTCTATGGCACCGTGCAGGCCCACAAGGGAGCCATGACCATCTCCAGCCGCCCCGGGGAAGGCACCCTCGTGCGCCTCTCCTTCCCGGGCTCCGACATCCGTCCGGCGCCCGAGGCGAAGGCGGCCGCGCCCGCCCCGCCCAGGGGGCTCCGGATCCTCCTGGTGGACGACGACGAGCTCATCCGGGAGGCCGCGCCCGAGCTCCTGGGCCTCCTGGGCCACCACGTCATCATCGCCGGCAGCGGCACCGCGGGCCTGGAAGCCCTGGAGTCGGACCCGGACATCGACGTGGTGATCCTGGACGTGAACATGCCCGACATGGACGGGGAGGAGACCCTCGCCCGGATCCGGGAACGGTGGCCGGAGCTGCCGGTGGTCCTGGCCACGGGCTACCTGCGCGAGGACCTCAAGGCCGCCATCTCCCCCGGATCCAGGGTCTTCTCCCTGCCCAAGCCCTACACGCTGGAGGAGGCCCGGAGAGCGCTGGTGGAAGCCACGCGGCCCGTGGAAGGGCCTCTTTTTTCATAGCGTCACCACCGATCAAGCTATGATTGGCCAGGAGGTCAGCATGACCGAATCCTGGACCCAGGCCTGGCGGGAAGCCATCGTGACCGACACCCGCCCTGTGGGGCGGGGGGCGCGTCTCCTGCACCTGATGGTGCCCGACGAGCTCCCGTTCCCCTTCCAGCCGGGGCATGTGGTCTCCTTGCGTGACGGCGCCGTCCGGCATCCCTATACGATCTGCCAGGCGGATCCGGTGCGCCGGCGCCTGGGGCTCCTGTTCCGGGTGATCCCCGGCGGCCGCCTGACGCCGGCCCTGGACGGCGCGGGCCCGGGCCACCGGGTGGAGCTGAACGGCCTGCACCACGCCCCCGTGCTCGAGGGCATCGCCCCCGCCGCCGCGGCGGTGGTGGGCTTGTCCACGGGGTCCGGCATCGGCCCCCTCTGGGGCTTCGCCGAACAGGCCCTGGACCAGGGCTTCCACCGCCCCATCAGTCTCTTCGCCGGGTTCCGGGAGGAGGCCGACCTCTGCCTCGCCGCGGAGCTGGACGAGCTACAGGCCGCCCATCCCGGTTTCCGGTGGCACCCCACCCTGACGCGCCCCTCCGGGGCCTGGCAGGGCCTGCGCGGGCGCGTCGGTGAAAGCGCTCCGGCCCTGATCCCCGAGCCGCGGGCCTGCCATTTCCACCTGGTGGGCAACGGCGCGATGCTGGCGGAGATGAAGGCGGCGCTGGCGCTCTGCGGGGTGCCGTCTGAGCAGGTGACCAGCGAGGTCTTCTTCAATTTCAATGCGGAGGCCGATCCGGAGACGGTCCGGGCCATCGCCGCGAGGTTCAGTACACCCCAGGCATGAAGCGCTGGACCAGGTTGGGCTGCGGGTGCAGGACGCGGGGGAGGAGCTTGACCCCCGTGGCGGCGGCCGGGATGGCGCCGCCGGGGTTGGCGCCCGTGGTGATCCAGGCCAGGGCGGCGGCGGTGGAGGCTTCGGTGGGATCGCCGGGCGCCAGGGTCAGGTCGTCCGCCGCGGCGCAGGAGACGCCGATGAAGTCCGCGTCGGGCATGCCGCCGAAGTAGCTGCCCTTGTTCGAGGCGTTCACCAGCTGGATGGAGATGAGCATCAGCATCCAGTCGCAGCTGTCCGTGGCGTAGGCGGCCTGGGCCACGGGCTTGCCGTAGGTGCGGCTCCCCACGATGGCCAGGGAGGCGCCGTAGTAGGGCTGGAGCGCGTTGATGACCAGCTCGCTGGCCGAGGCGGTTGAGCCGGTGACGATGAAGGCGATGCGGGCGGGGGCGATGGCGCTGGCCTCGGTGCCGTAGGCGACCGCGGCGTTGCTGGAGGTGTGGAGGTCGTTGTAGACCATCTTGTACATCACGTCCCCCGCGGGGTGGTCCCTGCGCAGGAGGTTGAGCAGCACGGCGGCCACGTCCACCCGGCCTCCGCCGTTGTAGCGCAGGTCCACGATCAGGTCGGTCACGCCCGCGTCGCGGAAGGACTGCATGACGGTGCGCAGCTGGGCCGACGCGGTCTCCACGAACGTGCGCAGCATGAGGTAGCCGACCTTGTGGCCGCCGCCGGCGTCCAGGATCAGAGGCGCGGCGGCGCCGGGCACGGGGTCCAGGTTGTACAGGGCGGTGGTGGCCGACACCTCCACCGTGGCGCCCCCGGCCTTCTTCAGGCGGAAGAAGCGGGTGGTGCCCGCGGTGGCGGAGGAGAGGATGGCGGAGAGGGTGCCGTTGGCGACGATGGCCGGGGCCTGGCTGGGGGCGTCGTCGAGGCCCGCGGCGGTGGCGGCCACGGCGAGCAGTTCGTCCCCCCGGGCGAAGCCCGCCGCCGCCGCTCCGGAACCCGGGAAGACCTGCACGATGAAGATCTGCGTGCCCCGCGTCGTGAAGCCGCAGCCATAGCCCATGTTCGTGCCCTGGTCGAAGAAGGCGTTCTGCTCCTGCCGGGTGCTCATGTAGCTGAAGAAGCGGTCCTTGCCCTCCGCGCGGGGCTGGGCGGTGAGGGCGTTGAGCAGGGCCGAGGGGGTCGCGTAGGCATTGAGGTCCACCGTGGCGGGCAGCTCCTTCTCCCACAGGTAGTAGTTCTGGGTCGTGGCCAGCACGTCGGACTTCACGGTGGCGGTGGCGCAGCGGTCGGCGCTGCTGGTGCTGTGGCAGCCCGCCAAGCCCAGGAGGCCGAGGAATCCGAAAAGCATCATATGGCGCATGGGAGCTCCGGAAGGTGACCCGGGAGGCCGATGGGTCTGCCCGGGCAGGGGTCATGATCGCACCAGGGCCCAGCCGCCGGAAGGCGCGTGGCGCTCCCGGCGGTCGGGGCATTGTAAAAAATCAGGCCGCCAAGTTCATGGACTATGCCTAGCGCACTCTCTAGACTCGAAACGCAGGGCCATGGTGCCCACGAGGAAGGGATGGGAAAAAAAACCAGCCGGAGGGGTCCGGAACCTGCGGCCGCCGTTCCATCCGGGAAGGATGCGGGAGCGTTCCCGGTCGTGGGGATCGGCGCCTCGGCGGGGGGGCTTGAGGCGCTGGACGAATTCCTCCGGCATCTGCCCGGCGCCACCGGCATGGCCTTCGTGGTGGTGCAGCACCTGGATCCTTCGCGGCCGGGCATCATGGCCGAACTGCTCCAGCGGGCCACGTCCCGGGTGGTGGCCCAGGCCACGGAACGCATGAAGCTGAAGCCCGACCATGTCTACGTGATCCCCCCGAACCGGGACCTGTCCGTCCTGCAGGGCACGCTCCACCTTTCACCGCCCGCCGAGCCCCACGGGCTGAGGCTTCCCATCAACTCCTTCTTCCAGTCCCTGGCCAAGGACCTCGGCCCGCGGGCGGTGGGGGTGGTCCTGTCCGGCATGGGTTCGGACGGCACCCTCGGCCTGCGGGCCATCAAGGACGCCGGGGGTCTGTGCCTGGTGGAAGACCCCGCCTCCGCACGGTTCGACAGCATGCCCAGGAGCGCCATCGAGGCAGGACTGGCCGACCTGGTGGCACCGGCGGAAGAACTGCCCGCCAAGATCATCGACTATCTCCAGCACGCCGCCCGTACCCGCACCAAGACCGATGTCCCCCTGGAAGAAAAAGACCAGAGCGCCCTGGAGAAGGTCCTGATACTGTTGCGGGCCAGGACCAGCCACGACTTCTCCCTGTACAAGAAGACCACCATGTACCGACGGATCGAGCGGCGCATGGGGATTCACCAGATNNGCAGACGGCCTTCGCCAGGATCTGCGTGCTGCTGCGGGAGCGGGTGGGCCACGACTTCTCCCTCTACAAGAAGAGCACCGTCTACCGCCGTATCGAACGGCGCATGGGCCTCCACTCCCTGGACTCCATCGCCGCCTACGTGCGGTATCTGGATGAGAATCCCCAGGAGGCCGACCATCTCTTCCACGAGCTGCTGATCGGCGTGACGGGGTTCTTCCGGGACCCGGAAGCCTGGCAGGAGCTGATCGAGAACGGTCTGCCGCAGCTCCTGGCGGCCCATCCCGAGGGCGGGACGTTGAGGGCATGGGTGGCCGGGTGCTCCACCGGGGAGGAGGCCTATTCCCTGGCCATCGCCTTCCAGGAGACGGTCGCGCGCCTCAAGCCCGAGGGTGTCTACAGCCTGCAGATCTTCGCCACGGACCTGAACCGGGACGCCATCGAGAAAGCCCGCCACGGGCGCTTCTCGCCCCGGGCCGTGGCGGGCGTCTCCCCCCAGCGCCTGGAGACCTGGTTCCGTCCCGACGCCCAGGGCTTCCGCATCCTGAAGGAGATCCGCGAGATGGTGGTCTTCGCGGTGCAGAACGTGCTCCAGGATCCTCCCTTCATCCGCCTGGATCTGCTCTGCTGCCGGAACCTGCTCATCTACCTTTCGCCCGACCTGCAGAAACGCCTGCTGCCGCTCTTCTCCTACAGCCTGAACCCCGGCGGGCTGCTGTTCCTGGGGAGCGCCGAGAGCCTGTGCGGCTTCACGGAGCTCTTCTCGTCGGATCTTGCGAAATCCAGGCTCTTCTGGCGCACGTCGATCAGTCCGGTACCCCTTCAGAACAGCTTCCCCCTGCGACCCGCCACCCTTGCCCAACCCTCCCGGGAGCTTCCCGTGCCCAAGACCACCCCCAACCTCCAGGCCCATGCCGAGCAGTTCCTCCTGCAGCGGTTCGCCCCGCCCGCCGTGCTTACCACGGACTCGGGGGACATCCTGTACATCAGCGGACGCACCGGCAAGTTCCTCGAACCGGCCATGGGCAAGGCGAACCTGAACATCTTCGCCATGGCCCGGGAGGGCCTGCGCGTCCACCTGGACCTGGCCATGCGCAAGGCCCTGGCCCATGCGGAGCCCGTGGTGGTCTCCGGCATCAAGGTGGGCACCAACGGGGGTTCCGTGTTCGTGGAAATCACGGTGCAGGCTCTCGTGGACCCGGAATCCGCCATGCGGAACGTGATGATCGTCTTCCGGGAGCAGGCCGCCCCGGCCCCCGCCTCCCGGCGCCGCCAATCGGCGACCCTGCCCGCGGCCGAGGAACGCATCGCCGCGCTGGAGGCGGATCTCCGCCTGGCGCTCGAAGAGCTTCAGACCACCCGTGAGGAGCGCCAGACCTCCCAGGAGGAGCTCAAGGCCACCAACGAGGAACTGCAGTCCACCAACGAGGAGCTGCAGTCCACCAACGAGGAGCTCACCACCTCCAAGGAGGAACTCCAGTCCCTCAACGAGGAGCTCCAGACCATCAACGCCGAGCAGCAGGCGAAGGTGGACGAGCTTTCCGCCAGCAACAACGACATCAAGAACCTCCTGGACGCCACGGACATCGCCACCCTCTTCCTGGACGACAACCTGAAGGTGCGGCGCTTCACCAGCGGCGCCACCCGCCTCCTGAAGCTCATCCCCAGCGACGTCGGCCGTCCCTTCACCGACCTGGTCAGCAGCCTCGCCTATCCCGACCTGGCCGGCGACGCCAACGAGGTGCTGCGCACCCTGGCCTCCTGCCACAAGGAGGTCTGCACCCTGGATGGCGAAGCCTGGTACCACGTGCGGATCCTGCCCTACCGCACCACCCAGAACGTCATCGCCGGGGTGGTGATCACCTTCTCGGACATCACCACCGCCAAGACCCTGGAAGCGAAGCTCAGGGCCCGGGCGGGGACCGGCACCGGGGAGAAGGCCAGGAAATAGGTTCCCGCCGCGCCGGGATCCCTTGCGGAATCCCCGGCAAGGCTTACTGTCATGGCATCCCCCTTCCCGGATCAGGTGCCCCATGTCCCTCCCCATCTTCCGCCCGGGCCTGGCCGCGGTGCTGGCCGCGGCGCCGGCCATCGCGGCCCAGGAGGACCCATCCCTGCTGGCCCAGGCCAACGCCCTCGTCCAGAAGGGGGATCTGGCCGAAGCCGGGCGCCTGTTCGGGCTGGCCCTGGAGAGCCTGCGGGCCAAGGGCGATGCCCGGGGCCAGGCCGCGGCCTTGACGGGCCTGGGCAACCTCGCCGCCGCCCGGGGCGACAAGGCCGAGGCCGTGGCGTGCTACACCCAGGCCCGGACCCTCTTCCACAGCGTGGGGGACGGCTACTACGAGGGGGTGATGCTGGGCAACCTGGGACTCCTCAGCGAGAAGCTGGGGGACCGCGCCAAGGCCGTGGCCTACTACGAGGAGGCGCTGCCCCTGGTGCGGGGCCATGGGACCGCGGAACGCAGCACCCTGGACCACCTGGGGTCCTGCCTGAACGTCCAGGAGGAATGGGCCCGGTCCGCGGTGTGCTGGGAACGGGCCGCGCCCCTGTTCCGGGAGGCCGGTGACCGGGACACGGAGGGCCGGTGCCTGGGCAACCTGGGCGTCTGCCTCCAGCACCTGGACCAGCCCCGCAAGGCCCTGGCCAGCTACGAGCC
>DBME01000042.1 GCA_002298155.1 Holophagaceae bacterium UBA706
CCTCGAGTTGAAATCCCACCACCCGCCTGGAAATAACGAAGACCAGCTTTATCGAAGGTTCAGTTTTCTTCCACGGGTGAACGGATCCCGCGGTGGCCCTGGGAGTGATGCCGGCCGGGAAACTTGGAAAAACAGGAATTGACGGTATTTACCTGGCCGGACCCAGGTGGCTCGTTGTAAAACCTTGCAAAAAAATGGCCTGGCTCTCCTGGCGGGGGCCTTTTGATGCGATCATGAACAATCCGCGAGCAAGTGGTGGGTGTTACGAACGTCTGTCCTGATTGGCCTGGGGTCCCCTTTCGATGTCGCATGAATCAGTTGTCAATGTCACCACCCCGGGCGAGGGAAATGGAACGATCGTGGGACTGGATGGCCTGAGGGCGGTGTCCTTCCTGGCCGTGCTCTTCTACCACGCGAACTTTCCCTGGGCGCGCGGGGGCTACCTGGGCGTGGAAGTCTTCTTCGTCATCAGCGGCTTCCTCATCACGGGGCTGATGCTGAAGGAATACGCGAAGACCGGGAGCATCGACCTGCTGCGGTTCTGGAAGCGGCGCGCGCGGCGGCTCCTGCCCGCGCTCATGGCTTTCATCGCGGTCATCGCCACGGTGGGCGTCTTCCTCCTGGGTTCCCGGGCCTCGCAGTTCCGTCAGGACCTGCTGGCCTCCCTGGCCTACGTGGAGAACTGGGAGCAGATCCGCTCCGGCAAATCCTACTTCGCGGACCAGGGCCTGCCGCTGCTGCGCCACCTGTGGTCGCTGGCGGTGGAAGGGCAGTTCTACCTCCTGTGGCCTTTCCTCGTGGCAGGCGCGGCGCGGTTCCTCAAGGGGCGCATCTGGCCCCTGGCGGTCTTCACGACGGTGCTGGCGGTGGCGTCCTTCGCCCTCATGCTCCGCCTCGCGGACCCCTTCAACGTCTCCAGCCTCAAGGCCGCCGAGAGCCTCAACCGCGTCTACCTGGGCACGGACACGCGGGCCTTCGGTCTCCTCGCGGGGGCGCTGCTCGCCATGGGCCTGCGCCCCGGGCAGGGCCGGCGCTGGCTGGACCACGTGGTCAACTTCGGATCGCTTGCCGCCTTCGGGGGCCTGTGCGTCCTCATGGGCCGGGTCGACGCCCAGACGCCCTTCCTCTACCGCGGCGGCTTCGTGCTGGTGGACGTGCTCACCCTCGCCGTCATCGTCTCCCTGGTGCGGCCCGGGACCTCCTGGATGCGCAGCGCCCTGGCGTGGAAGCCCCTGGAATTCATCGGGCTGCGGTCGTACGGCCTCTACCTTTGGCACTGGCCGGCCTTCAAGCTGGTGGCCCCCGGGGCCGAGGGCCTGCTGTGGCTGGCCCTGCGGGTGGCCGTGACCTTCGCGGTGACCGAGGTGTCGTACCGCTACCTGGAAGTGCCCATCCGCCAGGGCGCCCTCAAGCGCTGGTTCCGCAGCTCCGAGGGGGGCCCCAGCCCGCGCCGCCTGCGCCTGCGGTACGCGGCCGTCACGATCCTGGGCATCTTCTTCTTCAGCGAAGCACGCATGCTCGCCCGCATGCCGGAATACGTGGATCCGGTCGAACAGTCCATCCGGGCCGGCGCCGCCGCCCTGGACAACCTGAAGATGGCCACCCCTCCGGCCCCGGCTCTGGAGACCCCCGGCAAGGCGGCCCCCGCCAAGTCCGCGGAATTCCACACCAGCTCCTCCGGCGGCGGCAAGGCCCTGCCCCTCGAAGTCCAGGAGGTCCTCAAGGGCATCCACGTCACCGCCATCGGCGATTCCGTCATGAAGGGCGCTGCCCTGAACCTCAAGAAGATGGGCGACGCGAATCTTGGTGACGGCAACATCCTCATCAACGCCGAGGAATGCCGCTCCTTCTCGCCGGCCCTGCAGATCTGCCGGGAGTACCGCAAGGAGGACCGCCTGGGCGAGGTGGTGGTCATCCACCTGGGCACCAACAACAGCAGTCTGTCTTCGGATCAGTTCCACAAGCTCATGGAACAGTTGTCCGATCGTAAGCTCGTCATCTTCCTCACCGTGCAGAGTGACAAGGCCAGCTCCTGCGAGGTGGTGAACCGGACCCTGGCGTCCTTGATGGCCAGCGCGCCCAATGCGAGGCTTTTCGACTGGAAAACCGCCTCCCTGGCCCATCCCGAGTTCTTCTATTCCGACCAGACCCACTTGCGCCCCGAAGGCGCGCAATACTACGCTGAATTGATCCTGAAGGAGATCGCTCGCTACACCAAGGAGGACGCGGCGCACCCGAGTGAACCCAGCCGGACCGAATGACCGGCGACCCCCAATCCCCCTGACGCGAAAGGATTCCTGGTTGCTCCGGCGCTTCTTCTCCCTATTCCTGGCTTCGGCGGTGTGCCTTCCCGGCACCCCGGCGGGGCCCGGCCAGGCCTTCGGGGACCGGTGCCTTCGCACCCGGGCCGGGGGCGGGGTGGTGCGCATCCTCCACTTCGGGGACAGCCACCTGGCGGGTTGCGAGTCCAACCACGACTTCAGCGCCTTCTTCCGCGGCCACTACGGTGACGGCGGGGCGGGGCTGGCGCTGCCCTGGATCTCACGGCGGCCGGGCGTGACCGCCCGGGCCACCCCCGGCTGGCGAAAGAGCCAGAAGGCCCAGGGCGGCGATGGCCGCATGGGACTCGCCGCGGGGTACCTGGAAGCTCACCGGGCGGGCGAAACGGCGACCGTGGAAGCCACCTTCTCCCGCTTCCGGCTGCATTTCCTCCGGGACCGGGCGGCCGGCAAGGTCACCATCACCCTGGATGGCCAGCCCCAGGGCGAGTTGGACCTGGCCATGGGCCTGGGCCCCGAACTGGTCTTCGACCGGACCCTGACCCTGCGCGCGGGGCCCCACCGCCTTGAGGTGCGCACCACCCGCGACGGTATGGTGCGCCTCCTGGGCGTGGCACTGGAAGGCACGGCGGGGGCCCTGTACAGCCCGTTCCCCTTCAACGGGGCCCGCGCCAGCTGGATGCTGGCCATCCCCGAGGACCTGTTCCAGGCCCAGGTGGAGGCCGAGAACCCCGATCTGGTGATCCTGGCCTTCGGCACCAACGAATCCACCGCCCGGGATTTCAACCCGGTCACCTACCGCCGCGAGCTGGAGACGCTCCTGGCCCGGTTCCAGAAGGCCGCGCCCCGGGCCACCCTGCTGCTGGCGGGGCCCCCCGACGGGATCTTCCACACGGGGAACCCGGCCACCCTCGAGTCGGTCATCGCCGTGCAGAAATCCGTCGCGGAAGCCTGCCGGGCGCTCTTCGTGGACCAGCGGCAGGCCATGGGCGGGGCCGGCTCCATCAACACTTGGTACCGCCTGGGCCTCGCCAACCGCGACCTCATCCACATGACCCCGGCGGGCTACCAGCGCCTGTCCCGGTTCTGCATCGAGAGCCTGCTCATGGGCACCGGCCAGGGGGGGGCGATCGCCTCCCTGGACTGGGACCGCATGGCCCAGCCGGCCCTGCCGCCCGCGCCCGCCCCCGCCGCGCGGGAGGCGGGGAGCCACCCCATCTACACGTTCCGCAACCGGGATGGCCGGTTGTTCATCACCGACGACCCCTCCAAGGTGGCGGGGCAGCCGGGGGAATGGGTAAGGGAGGGGCGACCGTGAGCAAACCCACCGTGGGCCGGGTTTTCCGGATCCTGGCCACCCTGGCGCTGGCGGGCCTGTCCCTCACCGCCGGCCACGCGAAGCCCCGCAAGCGGCGCCCCGCGCACGCGGCCAAGGCCAAGCCCAAACCCCTGCCCAAGCCCACCGCGGGACCCATCCTCAACGCCCAGGCTCTGGCGCCCTTCATGAAGGCCCTGGAGGACCTGGACACGGCGGGGACCGGGCGCGTCGTGCGCGTCCTGCAGTTCGGCGATTCCCACACCGCGGCGGACTACTGGTCCGGGCGTGTGCGCCAGCGCCTCCAGGTGCGCTTCGGGGACGCGGGGCCGGGCCTGATCATGCCGGGGCGCCCCTGGCGGGGCTACCCCCACGCGGGGGTGCACCTCGCCGCGGCCGGAACCTCCCACAGCCTGCGCCTGCCGGATTGCGACGGCTGGGTGGGGCTCGCGGGGGCCCGCTTCGAGCCCGCCGAAGGCGAGACCGTGCACATCCAGGCCCCCTTCCGAACCTTCCGGGTCCACCTGCTGGCCCCCGCCGCCGGCAACCTGCTGGCCGACGTGGCGCCGCCCGCGGGCGACGTGCCGGTGCCTCCCACCCACCTTGAACTGGCCCCCGCCGCCTCCGATCCGCTGAAGGAGGATCTCCTCCTCCAGACCTACGAAGGCGCCTCCGCCGTGGAGGGCCTGGGCGACCTGACCCTGACGCTGCCCGCCGGCGGGCGCCTTCTGGGCGTGGAACTCCGTTCCGGCTCCAGCGGGGTCCAGTACGACGAACTGGGTCTCAACGGCGCCGAGCTCACGGACCTGGAGCGCTGGAACCCGGCCCTGCGCAAGCTGCTGCTGACCCAGGCCCAGCCCGACCTGGTGGTGCTGGCCTACGGCACCAACGACATGGGCATGGCGCCCAGCGGCCGCGAGGACTACAGGACCCGCATCGTGACCCTCCTGCGGGCCCTGCGGGAGGAATCCGGGGCTCCCGTCCTGGTGGTGGGTCCCCTGGACCGCCTCGGGCGCAAGCGCCGCCAGCGGGCCTCCCTCAAGGACGGCGCCGCCTGGGAGATCCAGACCCTGACGGCCGCATGCAAGGAGGCGGGCTGCGCCTTCTGGGACGCCCGCAAGGCCATGGGCGGCTACGGTTCCGTTGCCAAGTGGCGGCGTTCCGGGCTGGCCCAGAAGGACCTGGTGCACCTCACGGGACCCGGCTACCAGAAGCTGGGCGACCTGATGGCCGATGCCCTGCTGGCGGGCTTCAGACCGGGGCGTGCGCAAACTTCCCGATGAGCATGCGCAGGGTCGCTGCGCGCTGCTCCAGGCCCTCCTTGAAGTCCAGGTTCTTGGCGTGGTGGATCTCCACGCGCGTCTCCTCCAGTTCCTTCACCAGAAGCATGGCGAGGAGTTCCGCTTCCGGGTCCAAAAGTTCCACATGCATGGCGCCCTCCAGGGTGGGCCGCTTCGATGGGATCGGGTCCGGAGCAAACGTACGGCCGAATCCGCCCGGCGCAAGGCCCGGCGTGGTCAGGTCGGCTTCCCCTGGGCCGCGCAGAGGATCCTGGCGCTGGCCTCCAGGGCGGAACGCTCGTCCCTGGAAAGGACGGGGGGCAGCGTGCGCATCACGCCCTGGGCGCCCACGACCCGGGGCAGGGAGAGGCATGCGGGCAGGTCGCCCAGGAGGCCCTCCGACGGTGCGCTCACGGTGAGCAAGGCCCGCTCGTCGTCCCGCACCGCGCGCACGATCTGCGTGACGGCCCCGCCGATGCCGTACCAGGTGGCACCTTTCCCCCGGATGATGCTGGCGGCCGCGTGGCGGACCTCGTCGTCCACCGTGGCCTTAAGCTCGGCCGTAAGGGGCCGTCCGGCCTGCTCCAGGACGTGCTCCACCGGCAGGCCGCCAATCTGGGCCGAGGACCAGATCAGCACCTCCGATTCGCCGTGCTCGCCCAGCACGTAGGCGTGCACGGACCGGGGCGACACGTCCGCCAGGCGTCCCAGGCGCGCCCGGAACCGCGCCGTGTCCAGCACCGTGCCCGACCCGAAGACCCGCCCCGCGGGCAGCCCCGACAGGCGGCCCACCAGTTCCGTGAGCACGTCCACGGGGTTGGATACCACCACGAGGATGGCTTCCGGGGCGTGGGCCACGACCTCGGGCACCACCTCCCGGAAGATGGCGAGGTTGCGGTCCAGGAGATCCAGGCGCGTCTGGCCGGGCTGCTGGCGCGCGCCGCAGCACAGGGCCACGA
>DBME01000088.1 GCA_002298155.1 Holophagaceae bacterium UBA706
ACCCTCAAGGGACGCCGACTCCAGGCTCCGGATTCCCTCGCGGTCCGCCCCACGGCGGACCGCGCCCGCGAAGCCCTGTTCTCCATCCTCCAGAAGTGGCCCCGGGGCGCCTTCCTGGATCTGTACGCCGGCACGGGGGCCGTGGGCCTGGAGGCCCTCTCCCGGGGCTATGGACCGGTCACCTGCGTGGAGAAGGACCCCCAGGCCCTGGCCTGTCTTCGCGTCAACGCCCGGGGCGCCGAACTCGGGGTCTCCGTGCAGGACGTGCGCCGGCTCAAGGCCGACGCCTTCCGGGACCTGGCGGTGACCTTCGCGGATCCCCCCTACGAGCAGGCCGTGGCGGCCTGGGAGGCCCTGGCCCCCAAGGCCGCGGCTTGGCTCGCGCCCGGCGGGATCCTGGTCTTCGAGGCGCCTGCGGGCCAGGCGCTTTCCCCCTTCGAGGGCCTGGACCCGGTGGAGGCCCGCCGGTACGGGGCAGCCGAGTTCCACATCTTCCGCCGCCCGGGGTAGACTGCTGGCATGCCCCGGTGGTCGATCAAAACCAAGCTGAGCGCCGTCATCAGTGTCCTGGTGCTGGCCCAGGGCATGTTCAGCCTCATCTTCTTCCCCGCCATGATCCGGCAGAAGTTCCGGGCGCAGGCGGAGAACAGCATGCACCAGGTGGCCGAGACCGCCAGCTACGCCCTGGCCCCGGCCATGGAGGTCCGGGACCGCAACGAGATCGCCCGGATCCTGGAGGGCGTGAAGAACAACCCCGCCTTCAGCTTTTCCGCCGTCTACGACGCCTCCGGCAAGGAGGTCGACGCCAGCCCCTCCACCCCGGCCTGGGCGGCGGGGTTCTCCCGCAACGACGGCCTGACCCGGGCCTTCGTGCGCCCCGAGGACGGGATCCTGGTGGCCACTGCGCCCATCTTCTTCCGGGAAGGGGGGGTGGACCGGGTGGGAACCCTGGTCCTGGGCTTCACCACCGAGGAGATCCGCCAGGCGGTGCTCCGCAGCGTCGAGCGGGCCCTGTGGGTGGGGGGCATCGCCCTCCTGGTCTCGGTGCTCCTCAGCCTCTACCTCGCGCGTATCTACATCCGGCCCCTCCAGCACCTCACGGAAGCGGTCCAGCAGGTGGCCAACGGCAACCTCCAGGGCCTGACGGTGGCGGTGGACACCCGGGACGAACTGGGCGTCCTGAGCCGGAGTTTCGAGGTCATGACCAACAAGCTCAGGGTTTCGCGCGACGAGATCGAACTACAGAACAAGCTGCTCGAATCCCGTGTCCACGAACGCACCGGCCAGCTTCTGGAGACCATCTGGGAACTGGAGGAGATCCGGGCCAACCTGGAGAAGCTGGTGCAGGAGCGCACCCGCGGCCTGGAGCAGAGCCGCGCCGAACTCAGGGCCTGGGCCGGCACCCTCGAGGAGAAGGTCCAGGAGAAGACCCAGGAACTCACCGAGGCCAACGACAGCCTCCTGCTGAGCCTCCAGAAGCTCCAGGAACTGGACCGCATCAAGAGCGAGTTCCTGGCCAACATGAGCCATGAACTCAAGACGCCCCTCAACGCCGTCATCGGCTTCTCCGGCCTGCTCATGCAGGAGCGCGACGGCCGCGTGTCCCCCGAGGTCAGGACCGACCTTTCGATCATCCACCAGAATGGCCGCAGCCTCCTGGGCATGATCGACTCCATCCTCGACCTCTCCAAGATCGAGGCCGGGCGGTTCGAGCTGGAGCTGGCGCCCATGGACCCCTTCCCGGTGCTGGACGAGGTGGCCGCCCTGGCCGGGGGCCTCATCGGGGGCAGGCCCATCCGCTTCACGTTGGAGACGAAGGGACGGCAGGGGCGTATCCTGGGGGACGTCACGCGTTTCAAGCAGGTGATCACCAACCTGGTGGGCAACGCCATCAAGTTCACCGAGCAGGGCTCCGTGACGGTGAGGACGGAGTGCACCGGCGGCAGGTTGAGGATCTCGATCCAGGACACGGGAATCGGCATGAACGGAACTGAAATGCAGCGCCTCTTCAAGCCCTTCCAGCAAGTGGACGGCAGCATCACCCGCCGCTTCGGCGGCACCGGCCTGGGCCTCGCCCTTTCCCAGCGGCTGGCCATGGCCATGGATGGCAGGATCACCGTGGAAAGCGAGAAGGGCAGGGGGAGCACGTTCACGGTGGACCTGCCGCTGCTGGGAGGGGAAGGCGCATGACGGCCACGAAAATCCTCTGCATCGAGGACAACGCCTTCAACTGGAGGCTCGTGCAGCGCCTCCTGAGCCAGGCCGGCTTCGACATGTACTGGGCTGAGGACGGCCTCCAGGGCTACGAGATGGCCCAGAAGATCCACCCGTCCCTGGTGCTGCTCGACATCAACCTGCCTGGCCTCTCGGGCTTCGAGATCGCCACCAAGTTCAAGCGCAACGCCGAACTGGCTTCCGTGCCCCTGGTCGCCCTGACGGCTAAAACCCTGAACTCCGACCGGGAGACGGCCCTGGTGGCCGGCTGCGACGGCTTCATCCCCAAGCCCCTGGACCCCTTCACCTTCGTCGACCAGATCGGCGCCTTCCTCCAGGGACGCCGCGAGGAGCTGGAAAAGACGCGGGAGGGGCCGGCCCTTCGCCAGTTCAACGTGCACATGCTCGAGCACCTCGAGGCCCAGCTGCTGGAGGCCCAGGAGGCCAACCGCAAGCTCACCGAGGCCCAGGAGGCCCTCAAGGGCCGCAACGCCAGTCTGTCCAGGCTCCTGGCCCTGAGCCGCGACATCCTCATGGAGCACGATCCCCAGACGCTGCTGCTCCGGATCCTGTCGGAGGTCCGCGCCGAGGTGGGCGCCACGGGGCTCGTGGCCTACCGCCTGCACGAGAGTGGCAGCTATTACGAGGGCCATCGCTGGAACGGCGCGGGTTTCGATGCGCTTCCCGTCCTTCCCGTCACCCACGCCTTCGTGGGCCGGGCCTGGTCCGCGGGTGTGCGCGGCGTCCTCACCGCCGAGGCCCTCCGCAGCAGCCGGATCTGGGAGGAGGGCCTGGACCTGGGGCTCTGGGCCCCCATGGGCGAAGTGGCGGTGCTGGTGCTGCGCACCCACCAGGACGGCAAGGAGATCGCCGGCTTCTGGATCCTCTCCCGCCAGGCGGACCGGCCCTTCAAGCCGGAGGACCTGGAAATGGCCACCCTCCACGCGAGCATCGCCCTGGTGAGTTTGGAGAACGCCGTCCTCATCGAGAGCCTCAACAACAGCACCCGAGCCCTGGCGTCCAGCTACGAGCGCATCGAAGGGGCCTACCAGGACCTGCAGAACGCCCGGGCGGATCTCAACCGCCGGGACCGGCAGGCCATCCTGGGCGACCTCTTCACCAAGATCGCCCAGCGCCTGGAAGCCCCCGTGCAGAGCCTCCACCAGCAGAGCCAGGTCCTGGACCTGCTTCCGGCCCCCCAGGGCCAGGGCGTGCCCGAGGCGCACCCACGCGCCCTCGCCGAGATCCGGGAAGCCGTCTCCAAGATCGACGGGCTCCTCAAGGGTCTGTTGCGCCGGGTCGGCCGCGAGGCGCCTTCCAAGCCCGAGTGGCTCNNCGATCTCATCCAGCAGGAGCTGGAACTGCTCCAGGCGGAGGGCGTCATCCCCTCCGAAGTGGCCGTGGCCCAGGAACTCAAGGCCCGGGTGCCCCTGATTTTCGGGGTCTACGGCGATTTCGCCACGGCCCTCCTGAACTTCGTGCACCACGCCCTGGGGGGGCCGACGCCTTCGCCCGTGCTGATCGTGCGGTCCATGCGCACCGAGGACGAATTCATCCTCCAGGTCGCCGACGAAGGCGGGGTCATCCCGCCCTCGGAGCTTTCCATGGCCTTCGAGCCCTTCTCGGGCCTGCACCAGCAAGTCGTGATGGGGGTGCGGACGCCCGGGGAGGGCCTGGCCGCCAGCAAGCAGCTGCTGGCCGCATACCACGGTGCGATCGACATCGCCAACCTCGGCGAGGGAACCTCCATCACCATGAGGATCCCCCTGAAATAGGGGAAGGCCCCGTTCACCCCATGG
>DBME01000162.1 GCA_002298155.1 Holophagaceae bacterium UBA706
CACCTGGGCCAGTTCCGCCGCGCGGCGGGTCAGGGCGGCGAGGCCGTAGGGGCCCGGGATGGCCACCCGCTGCAGGGTCCCCTGCTGCCGGTGCACATCCCAGCCGCGGGGGCCGGGACGGCCTTCCCGGGAGCCCAGCCCCCGGGCGCTGCCGATGAAGAGCCGGTTCCCCCCCGCCGCCAGGCACGAGGGGAACCACCCCGCGGGCACGAAGCCCGCGCAGGCCCCGCCCCGGAGGACGCCCACGGCGTTGGTGCCGCCGCTGGCCGCAAAGAGCGTCCCCTCGGCGTCCTGGGCCAGGGCGTCCACCAGGCTCCCGAAGGGGAGGGCCGGGTCCGGGGTCACCGGAATCGTGCGCAGGGTGCGCAGGTCCGCGGCATCGAGCACGGAGACGGAATCGGAATTGGCATTGGCCACGGCCAGCGTCCTGCCCCCCGGGTCCAGGAGGACCTGGCAGGGGTGGAGGCCCACCTCCACCTCGGCCACCACCCTGCCGGCGGCCAGGTCCACCTTGCTCACGGTGCCCGTGAGGGGGCGGTCGGAAGCGTCCACGGCCACCGGCGTGCCCGACGACTCCATGGTCCGCTGCCCCGGCGCCGGGCGGCGCCCGCCCCAGTTGGCCACGAAGGCCGTGGTGCCGTCCGCGGACAGGGCCAGGCCGCAGGGGGCCACGCCCACGGGGATCTCCGCGGTGACGATCCCCTTCTCCAGGTCCACCACGGCGACGGTGTTGTTGCGCCCCAGCACCACCACGGCCCGGTTCCCGCCGGGCGCGAAGGCGATGCCGCAGGGGAAGGCCGAGCCCTTGTCCCGGGAAGGCAGCGCGATGCGGCGCCCCCAGCCCCAGCGCCCCTGGGCGTCCAGGCGCGCCTCCAGCAGGAAGCCCCGGCCGAGGGTGACCCACACGCGGCCGCCATCCAGGGCGATGCCGTGCATGGAGGCGGTGTCGTCCTTGGCCCAGGGCAGGGACTGGACCACCTTCCAGGCGGCGGCGTCCACCACCAGGAGGCCCTCGTCGGTCTTCACGAAGAGGGTCGCGCCATCGGGGGCGAGGACCATGTCCACCGCCCGGCCCGGGAAGGTGAGCACATCCCCCGCCGGGTCCACCCACTGCCCCGTGGGCACCCGCACCCCCTGGGGCCCGCGGGAACCCGCCGGCGGGTCCCCCGCGGCCAGCACGGCCCAGGACAGACCAAGGAGAAGCGCCATACGCCTCAACATCACCGTACCTCCCGGAAGGGGATTCCCGTTCCTTCCAGGCTGACCCGGAGGAGCCGCCTTGGCAACCACGCGGGTAGGACTGGGCTGCGGGCGGGTTTCCCGATATCCTGGTTGCCAGTGCCGGCGTGGCGAAATGGCAGACGCGACAGACTCAAAATCTGTTCTCAGCGATGGGGTGTCGGTTCGAGTCCGACCGCCGGTACCAAAACAGCAGCCCCGTCAGATGACGGGGCGCCTTTTGGTTGAGATACCCTCAGGTTCTTGAATCCGAATATCCGGCCTGCCTTTGTCGCCCCTGTATTCCTCCTATAGATCCGAGCGGGCAGGCGCCGGTGGAAGGGGGCTGATACCCGCTAGGGTTCACGACCTCGTTTCAACGAAGGAACCTGTCCTGCCAGGGCATGGCCCACCCCATTCATTCTTGTGTGGGTTGAGGTGACTATCGTAGGTCTCGCGTCTGAATTTTTTATTGCATAGCGGGCATTGGTAGACGTGCACGGGTTTCCCCAGCGGCGTACCCCGGCGTGCTGCGGTTCGGTTGGCCCGCCATTGGGTAGCCGATGGGATGCGTGGCACATACTGACGTGGGTTGGCGGCGGCCTGCTGCACCATCAGGGGTCCCTGGGGACCCAATTCAACGGCATAGCGTGGCGTAAACGTCCGGTTTGTGACACGCGCGCCCTGGATGCGGTCCACCCGGTAACTGCGATGTTCGTTCTTCTCGGTATTCCAGGCGTGAAGGACAACGCTACCGTCCAGTGTCCGCCGCAGGGAATAGGGCTCGATATGCCGCGTGGAGCCTTGATAGTCCAATTCCACCAGCAAATGGTTGCCCGCCGCAAAGCGGATGATCTCAATGGCGGATTGGGAAGCGCCGGACACTGACAGTCTCAGATCCCGATGGCGAAGCAGGGCTTCACCGTGACTGAGGGCATAAGCGGCAGGAATGGCAGGAGAAGTCGCCCCAGTGAGCCAGTCGAAGAATGCAGGCAATTCGTCCCAAAAACTTTCGTATGGAGGGAGGCTCGGTAGCTGGTGCGCCAACATATGCTGCCAGAGAGATTCCAATTCACCCCGGTGCGGGTCCAGATCCGCGAGGACCGGAATTCGGATCCCTTTGAAAGCGCATTTCTGGCGAAGCACGTCAAGGAGAACCGCTGCCGGTGGGCGCGCTTCATAATTCCTGAATAGATTGATGACATCGTACAGATCGCGAGGGCGTGTACGCTCGGCCAGGGCTCTGACCTTCTCTCCGAATAATTCCTCATAAGCGTAGGAAAGGACACTGATCCCTTCTGCAGGAGCATCGCTATAGGGGTGAAAAACGCTGACGCGCTGGGGTTCGAGCACAATTCGTTCGTCCGCCGTCAGGTCGAGCTTTATGCGCGGAAGGTCGTGGGTTGCGAGGGGTCCGCGATAGCTGAGCTTGCCTTGGCAGGAGATTGTGCCGCGCGGGTTGGTATAGATTTCGAAGGTCTGGAGGTTCGCCGGTAGTTCGATGCCTGTCTGCTCATAGACCCACTCGCTGATAGCGCCGAAAGTCTCCTTCAGGAAGACGCCGTCGAGGTGGGATCCGTCCTGCAGCGTGAAGTCGAGGTCTTCCGAGAAACGGTAGGTCTCGAAGAAGCATTTTTTAAGCGACGTCCCACCCTTGAAGACCCAACTCTTACCGATCGAGCCGCTCGCGCCAATCCCGGCCAACATCCAGCCGAGGACGTAATCCTTCTCAACAATATTCGGCCTCAGGGACATGCGCGTAGCCATCTCGAGGATTTCGCGGCGCTCAATCATGGCTTCGTCCTCCTCTCCCACCCGGACGGGATCCAGATCCGCCAGCGGGTCACCAGTTTCGGGCAATCAAGAGCGGGGTCGAGTTTGACGTTGCCTTTCGTGAGCCGCCCACGGCAGGCCTCCTCCAACCGAATCTCATTGCTGATTCCGGCAAGGAGACCCAGGCGCTTGAATACCGCACCGTTCCCAAGCCTTTCGGCATATTCGATCAGCAGCGTATCGTTCCGATCCTTGTGTTTGAGGTATTCGGTGAAGCAATCGGCGATTTGCTGGATCCCTCCACCAAGTGAAGGGTCATCCAGCAGGTCCACCATGGTTCGCGGCAGGTCCGACACCATGACCTTGGTATGCCGGCGCCAAACCGTCCTGGTGCCGAAAATCTTACGTTCCTGGACATGTTTGAGGGTGAACACCGTGCCATGGAACCGCGCCGACCTTTGACGGATGGATTGGGCGGTTACCACGACGATGTCGTTGAAGATCTGGTCCGTAAGATCCCAATGCTCTGCCGCCGAACGGCCAGCGATATAGGCGGGCGTAAACAGTCGAGGCACCAGGATCCAGGGGTCATCCAATACTTGATCACTACACATCGTGTCCAACGTAACGGGCACATAGGCCCCGCGCCGGATACGCCTCAGCCAACCCTGCGCGGCCCAACGCGCCAAGGCTTTGGCCGCCGGCGCCCGGTCGAGTCCCAGGATGCGTACTGCGTCACTGACCTCAATGACATCTCCTGCACCCGCCACTAGATCGGCGAGCTTCTGGCGCCCCTCGGGAATCCTGATATATGCCATTTGTAATAATTCCCCAAAAAGACGAACTACGGCATTCATTATATACTTTTCTCTTTCAAACGCAAGTATACTATGTATGTTGAAATTCATCATTCTGAGGAATTCAAGCCGATAGAGTGAATGTAGAACACAAACCCCAGGGGCCTTGCGCGGCTGCCGACCTATGGGGGCGGGATCATCAATGAACCCCAGCCACGAAGCCGCCTGGTCAAAGCCTTGAGGGATCATTCCACGTCTTCTCTTGCGCCTGGGTTCCGCAAATCCCTGCACGCCACGGCCGGCTCCCCACCGCAGGTATCGCAAGGGAACAATCCTCCGGAATGAATCATAAATCCACCTGATGGCCGGCAAACCTGGCATGGGGCTTCCCCCGTGTGTCCCCGGCGTTGCCCCCGTTCATTGGGAGATACGTTTATGAAACTCAAAATGCTGGGCTATGCCCTGGCTGCCACCCTGGCGCTTCCCGCCAACGCCGAGTACGGCAAGGACGGCACCCAGATCATGTTCGCCTTCGGCGGCGGCGGGAACAACGCGCGGCTGTATGCGGAAGTCCTGGCCCAGGCCGAACGGGACCGCAAGGGAAAGCCGGTGACCCCGCTGGCGGACCGCGTGGTGGGGAATTCCGCCGGGGCCCTGCTGGCCGCCCTGTTGACCCTGCCCCATCATTCCGACGGCCGGCCCATGACCGCCGATGAGGCGCTCGAGCACTTGCGCGTCCATGCGCCGAACATCCTCACCGTCCTGGCCGCGGGCGCGCTGCAGGCCGACAAAACCGAGGTCCAGGCCGCCATCCGGAACCACATGACCCAGGCCCTGGGCTCCAACGCCAAGCTCCGGGTCAGCGACCTGCCCCTGGCCACCGAACTGAAGGCGGCTGAACTGAAAGGTGGGGCCATGACGCCGGTCTCCTTCGACGTCACCTCGGCCATCATCGGCGCGGTTCCGGACGCCACCCTCGCGGAGGTCCTGACCGCCGCCGTGGCGGTGGAGAAGCTGGCGGGCCAGGTTGAACTGTCCGATGAGAGCAAGGAGTCCAAGGGCACCCGGTCCTTCATGGACGCCGGAAGCCGGGGAAAGCACGACCCC
This sequence comes from Holophagaceae bacterium UBA706, assembly GCA_002298155.1. Lineage (GTDB taxonomy): Bacteria > Acidobacteriota > Holophagae > Holophagales > Holophagaceae > Mesoterricola. The sequence continues at coordinate 4,896 of DBME01000162.1, forward strand.
ACCCCCGAGCTCATCGAGGCCGCGCTGCGCACCGGGAAGCCCGTGCACATCTTCGCGTTCGAGAGCGGCTTCGGTTTCGACCCCAGGACCGTGGCCTGGGCGAAGGAGACCCTGAAGGTGGAGGACCGCCAGGCCAAGGGGCTGGACATGGAAGGCGTGGACCCCAAGTTCGTCCAGGTGCGGGTGCACCTGTTCCAGTCCAGCACGCCGGACCAGCGGGAATGCGGGGCCTGCCTCAACCTCTACGGCCTGATGGAACCCACGTGCAAGGACCATGACGTGAACACCACCCTCCTGGCCGGGGAGTGGGTTTCGGTGGCCCAGGGCATCGCTTTGTTCGACGCCGGATCGCGGGAGATCCCCCTTCCGGTCCTGGCGATGAACGTGCTGGGTGCCATGGCCACGGACGCGACCAACGCCAAGTTGGCCCAGGTCGCCGAGATCCAGATGACCGGGCGCAAGGATGCGCGCACCGCTTCCTACACCAAACTCCTGGCCGTCCTGGCCGAGGCGGATGGCGGCACGACGTCCAGCTCGGCTTCCGGTGCCGGCGACGCCAAGGGGACCGGTGAGTTCAAGGAAACCAAGAGCTAGGCGACGGCGGCGGGGCCTCCCCTCAGGTGGCCCTCAGGGTCTTCGCGGGATCGGTCCGGGTGGCGCGCCAGATGGGATGGAGGGAGGAAAGGACCGCCACCAGGACCAGCACGAAGGCCACCGCCGCCATGGTGAGCGGGTCCGCCGGCTCCACGCCGTAGAGGAAGGTCTTGAGGATGCGGGTCGCGGCCAGGGCGCAGCCCAGCCCCAGCACGGCGCCCGCCGAGGCCAGCAGGAGCGCCTCCCGCAGCACGAGCCAGAACAGGTCCCGGGGTTTCGCCCCCAGGGCCATGCGGATGCCGAATTCGGCCATGCGGCGGTTCACGTCGAAGGCGATCAGGCCATAGAGTCCGATGCAAGCCAGGAGGAGGGAAAAGGCCGCCATGCAGCCCGCCAGGGTCGCCAGGAGGCGCTCCTGGCGGATCTGGCGGTCCCGCAGCCCCTCCTGGGTGATGATCCGGGAGATGGGGACGCCGGGATCCACGGCCGCAACGGCCTTCCTCACCAGGGGCACGAGGAGGTCCGTGGACACGCGGGACCGGAGCAGGTAGGTTGCGCTGTCCATGCTCCGCTGGCGGTAGCTGAAGAACATCGCGGGTTTGGCGGGCTGGCGGATGTCAGTCTGGTGCACGTCCCGGCACACGCCGACGATCTGCCAGTCCACCTTCTTCCCCAGGCGCACCAGCTGGTTGAGGGGCTCGCGGCCGCGCAGGTTGGCCCGCACGAAGGCCTCGTTGACCACCGCCACCTTGGTGGCCTCCAGCGTGTCACCGGCCCGGAAATCGCGCCCGGCCACGATGGGGATGCCCAGGGTCCGGAAGAACGTCTCGTTCACCTGCATCATCTCCGTGCCGCCCTCCCGGCCCTGCTCCTCCGCCTCTCCCGGCAGCGTGAAGGAGGAGGCCCAGATGGATCCTCCCAGGAGCGGCGAATGGATGAGCGCCGCGCCCTCCACGCCGGGCAGCGCCGCCAGGCGCTCCAGGACCTCGCCATGGTAGGCCGCGGGTTCACCGGCGTGGCCCGCGTCGGTGGGATCCACGGTGACCAGCAGCAGGTTGCGGGTGTCGAACCCCGGATCGATGGCAAGGAGCCCGTGCATGGAGCGGAAGAGGAGCCCCGCCCCCGACAGGAGCGTCAGGGAGAAGGTGAACTGGGCGACGATGAGGACCTTGCCCAGCACATGGCGCCGGGCCCCGTGGCTGGGATGCTCGATCAGGCCCTGCCGGGGATCGGTGCGGGAGGCTTTGAGGGCCGGCAGGAGTCCCGACAGGAGCGCGGCGGCCACGGACGCGGCGACGGCGAACCCCAGGACGCCCGGGCTGATGGAGAGGTCGTAGGCGAGCCCGTCGGGCGCCAGCCCCAGCAGCCTGGAAAGCCCGTTCCGGATGGCCACGGCCAGAAGCCCGCCGGCCAGGGCCCCCACGGAGGCCAGCACCAGGAACTCGAGCAGCACGGGCCGCATGAGGTGCCAGCGCGAGGCCCCCAGGGCCGCGCGGATGGAATCGCCGTGGAGCCGGGTGCGTCCCCGGGTCAGGGCGAGCCCCGCCAGGTTCGCGCAGGCGGCGAGCAGCAGGATCCCCGCGCCCCCCAGCATCACCAGGAGCGTTTCCCGGTGCTTGCGCCGGTCGCCCTCCGGCCCCTGGCTGCCGTCCTGGAGGACCATGCGCACGGGCCCGGCCGGGCTCGACAGTCTCCGCGCCGCGGCGAAGTCCAGGGCCGCCCTGAAGGACGCCTCGCGGCCGGGGCGGACGCGCGCCATGACCTGGAACCACCACTGGTCGGCGGAATCCACCTCGAAGCCGGCCATGAGGTTCTGGGTGGGGGAGATGGGGGTGTAGAACGCGGGCGGCGCCCCGGGGGTGATGCCCCGGAAGGCGGCGGGAAGGACACCGACGATGGTGTGGGCATGGCCGTTCAGGTAGAGGGTCCGGCCCACGGCGGAAGGTTCGCCCCCGTACTGGCGCTGCCAGAAGCTTTGGCTCAGCACCACGGTGGCGGCCTCGCCCGCGGCCGCCTCCTGCGGACCGAAGACGCGGCCGGCGAGGGCCTTGACCTCCAGCCCGGGGAAGAAGCCCCCCGAGACCATCATCCCGTCGGCCACCAGGGCCTCGGCGCCGGTCTTCACCGTGATGCCGGAAACGGGGACGTAGGCGAAGACCTCCGCGGAATCCGCGCAGTCCTCGCGCATCCCCCGGCAGAGCTCGTGGGAGAAGGCGTTGCCCACCGAATTCCCGTCCTGGCCCACCAGGGAGCCCATGTAGGAATGGAAGTTGCCCCGGCTCCCGGTCCAGGTGACCAGGCGCAGTTCCGAAGGCCGCGGCACCGGCAGGGAGCGCAGCAGGATCCCGTTCACCAGCGCGAAGATCCCCGTGGCCGTGCCGATGCCCAGGGCGAGGGATGCCAGGGCGACGAGGGTGAACCCCGGGCTCCGGAGCAGGCCTTTGATGGGATGGCGCAGGGCGGAGAAGGACGAGGTCATGGTGATTCCAGAAGAGGACTGAGCCGGGATGGCGAGGCGATGCGTTCGTATTTCCAGAATCATGCCACCCGTATAATTGCTGTTTTTGATGTAGTTATAAATACACGAATCCTGACGGAACGGCCATCCGTCCCAGTTCCGGGAACGGACATCCCAACCGTGGGAATGCCCGGACCCGCGCCCGGCGCCCTTTCCAATGGCCGGGACCGGCAGGTAGACTTGCCGGGAGATGCCCCCACGAATCCGCGCCGAAAAGGCTGACATCACGACGCTTCGCGTTGACGCCATCGTCAACGCCGCGAACTCGTCGCTGCTGGGCGGCGGGGGCGTCGACGGTGCCATCCACCGCGCCGCGGGACCGGACCTGGTCCATGAATGCCGCCTCCTGGGGGGATGCCGGACCGGCGAGGCCAAGCTCACCCGGGGCTACCGCCTTCCGGCCCCCTGGATCATCCACACGGTGGGCCCCGTCTGGCGGGGCGGCGGCGAGGGGGAACCCGCCCTCCTGGCATCCTGCTACCGGCGCAGCCTGGAACTGGCGGCGCACAAGGGCCTGGCCTCCATCGCCTTCCCCTCCATCAGCACCGGAATCTACGGCTACCCCGTGGCCCAGGCCAGCCGCATCGCGGTGGCCACCACCCTCGCATTCCTGGCGGAGCCCTCCTCCCTCATGGACGTCATCTTCTGCTGCTTCTCCACCACCGATCTGGCGCACTACCTGGAAGTCCTCGGGGACCTGGGCGTGGAGCCGGTGCGCGGCCTGCCCTGACCCCTCGCCCAAGGACGCCTGTGCCCTCCACCCTCCCCTCCCCCGACCAGACCCGGGCCCATCGCATCTGGGCCCTGCTCCTGCTCCTGGCCATGGTGGCCCACACCCTCTTCAAGCTCCACGCGGGCATCCTCCCGGAGCTGCTGTGGGGCTGCAACGTGGCCTCCTTCCTCATCATCGCGGGGCTGTGGACGGACAACCCGATCCTGGTGGGGCCGGCCTTCCTCTGGCACATCTGCCTGGGCGACGTGGCCTTCGTGGCCGGCGCCATGGCGCGGGGCCAGGACCTCGTGCCCATGCTCCTGGCGGGGTGGACGTCGGTGCTCGTGCACACCCTGCCCACCCTCGCCGCACTGCTCTACCTGCGCAAGCGGGGCATCCCCAGGCGCTCGCCCTACCTGGCCCTGCTGCTCTTCGTGGTGCTGGTGCCCATCAGCCACTACCTGACCCCGGCGCCCCTCAACATCAACATGGCCCACGTGCGGTGGGAGCCCCTGCGGCGCCACTTCCCGGGCAACTGGTCCTACCGGTTCGTCTTCAGCGGCATCATGCTGGGGCTCTTCCTGGTGGGCGACGCCATCGCCGGCAGGACCCTGGGGCGGTGGAGCCGCGTAGCCCAGCGGTAGGATTACCCTTGAGCGGCGGTAACCGCAGGCCCACGATGGAGGTATCCATCCATCCGGGAGAACCGCCATGCGTCCCTTCCCCACCCGAAGCCTGCTCCTGAGAGCGGCCGTCGCACTCCTCCTTCCCGCGCTGGGCGCGCTCTCCGCGCAGGCGCCTCCCAAGGCCAAGCCGGGCCGGGAGGCCATCATCAGCGCCGCGCGCGCCATGATGACCTCGCATCGCTACTGCGCGCTCATCACGATGGACAAGGCCGGCCTTCCCGTCGTGCGCACCATGAACCCCCTGGCGCCCGACCCCGACATGACCATCTGGTTCGCCACCCATGACCAGAGCCGGAAGGCCCAGCAGCTGCTCAAGGACCCCCGGGTGGTCGTGTACTACTCCGACCACATGAAGGCCGAAGGCTACGTCGCCCTGCGCGGCAGGGCCACCCTGGTGAGCGACCCCGCCGAGATCCAGAAGCGGAAGCGGGCCTACTGGGACCAGGCCTTCCCCGGGCTCAAGCACCTCGTCCTCATCAAGATCGTGCCGGAACGGATGGAGGTCCTCTCCTACAAGGACCAGCTGGTGGTGGACCAGGCCACGGGCGAGACGCCCGCGGTTGAATTCCCTTAGCGCCGCGTCGCCGCGAAGTAGATGGAGGTGGCCGTGTAGATGATGCTGACGATCAAGCTGAGCAGAGCGATTATTTCCATCGGGTCCCCCGTAAAGACACGAGTATCCGCCCAACGCCGTCAGGAAGCCGTAAAATTCGCCGGCCCCCGCATCAAGATTCCGCAATGAAGCGGCCGCGCGGGCCAATCACCAGGGCAGTTCCAGGGCCTTGCACAGGAACTTCATGAGCGGCGCGTTGCGCCGGCAGTTCTCCGCGTACACCTCCAGGAAATCCCCGGCGCACACCTGGCGCTGGGTCAGCGGCATGTGGGTGTAGAAGTCCTTGAGTTTGAGGTCCTCGGCCAGGGGATGGGCCGGGTCGAAGCCCTGGGGCACGCGCACCAGGGAGTCCCCCAGGACCTCCAGGCCCGCGGCGCGGATGGCCTTCCATTCCCGCCCGTGGCTCACGATGCGGTCCCGCACCTTCTTCAGGGAGGCGGCGTCCGGGCGCCAGAGGCCCGCGCTGGCGAAACAGCCCCCGGGTTCCAGGTGCAGGTAGAAGCCCGGGGCATGCACGTCGCGGGAGCATTCCCGGTGGCGGAACTGGGCGCCCACGTTGGTCTTGTAGGGGCTCTTGTCGCCCGAGAAGCGTGTGTCCCGGAAGATCCGGAACATGGAACCGCCGCTGGGCCGCGGGTCCGCCAGGATGTGGCGGCTGATGTCCGAGAGCGGGCCCCCCAGGGCCATGATGAAGGCCAGGAACGGATCCCGCACCTCGGCCTCGAAGCGGCCGCGGTTGGCCTGGAACCATTCCCGCGTATTGTCCTCCCCCAGCTCGGTGAGGAACTTGAACAGCGCAGGGGTGAACCAGGTCGTGGCCATGGCGGTCCTCCGGCCCCCAGTATCCCAGACTCCCGCCCGGTTCCGGTAACCTGGAAACTGCACACGCAGCCGAGGACGCCATGACCCCACTGACCCAGACCCCCGCATGGAAGGCCCTGGAGGCCCACCACCAGACCGTCCGTGACCTGCACCTGCGGGACCTCTTCGCCCAGGACCCCGCCCGGGGCAGGGATCTGGCCATCGAGGCCGCCGGCCTCTACCTGGACTATTCCAAGAACCGCATCACCCGCGAGACCCTCCCCCTCCTCACCGGCCTGGCCCGGGAACGGGGCCTCAGGGAACGCATCGATGCCATGTTCCGGGGCGACCGCATCAACGTCACCGAAGGGCGCGCTGTCCTCCACACGGCCCTGCGGGCCCCCAGGGGCACCGTCATGGAGGTCGAGGGCCACGACGTGGTGCCCGGGGTCCACGAGGTCCTGGACCGAATGGCGGCCTTCGCCCGGGGCATCCGGGACGGCTCCCGCAAGGGCTTCACCGGCAAGGCCATCCGCACCGTGGTCAACATCGGCATCGGCGGTTCCGACCTGGGTCCGGCCATGGCCTGCGAGGCCCTGCGCGCCTACGCCGACCGCAACCTCCAGTTCCGCTTCGTGTCCAACGTCGACGCCACGGACTTCCGGGAGGCCACCCGGGACCTGGACCCCGCCACGACCCTCTTCATCGTCGCCAGCAAGACCTTCACCACCCAGGAGACCATGGCCAACGCCCAGTCGGCGCGCACCTGGTGCCTGGACGCCCTGGGCGACCCCGCGGCCATCGCCAGCCACTTCGTGGCCGTGTCCACCGACGCCGCCAAGGTCGCGGCCTTCGGCATCGACACCGCCAACATGTTCGGCTTCTGGGACTGGGTCGGCGGGCGCTACTCCCTGGAGTCCGCCATCGGCCTCTCCACCATGATCGCCATCGGGCCCGAGCAGTACCGGGAGTACCTCGACGGTTTCCACGCCATGGACGAGCATTTCCGCACGGCGCCCTTCGAGCGGAACCTGCCCGTGGTCATGGGGCTCCTGGGCCTCTGGTACGCGGACTTCTTCGGGGCCCGCACGGTGGCGGTGCTGCCCTACGACCACTACCTCCGGCGCTTCCCCGCCTACCTGCAGCAGCTGGTCATGGAGAGCAACGGCAAATCCGTCACCCTCGAAGGCCGCCGGGTGGACTACGCCACCAGCCCCGTCTGGTGGGGCGAGCCCGGCACCAACGGCCAGCACTCCTTCTACCAGCTCATCCACCAGGGCACCCAGCTCATCCCCTGCGACTTCATCGCCTTCGCCCGGACCCTCAACCCGCTGGGAAGCCACCACGCCATGCTCCTCTCCAACGTGCTGGCCCAGACCGAGGCCCTGGCCTTCGGCAAACCCGCCGAGGCCGTGGCCGCCGAAGGCACCCCGGCGTGGCTGGTGCCCCACCGCACCTTCGAAGGCAACCGCCCCTCCAACGTCCTCCTGGCCCAGCGCCTCACGCCCGGGCTCCTGGGCAGCCTCGTGGCCCTGTACGAGCACGTGGTGTTCACCCAGGGGGCCCTCTGGGACCTGAACCCTTTCGACCAGTGGGGCGTCGAGCTGGGCAAGGAGCTCTCCCGCCGGATCCTCCCGGAGCTGGAAGCCGCCTCCGAGCCGGACCTGGCCCACGACAGCTCCACCAACGAACTGATCCGCCGTCTGAGATCCGCGGGGCAGTAAGCCTCCGGCCCCACCCGGGCAGGCGGCCGGTTTGCCCTGGAAATGGGATCCGGTTGATGGTTTACTTAACGGATCAACAACCCCCAGAATTCCCGACCTCCCAATCGTCAAATATGTGTGTCAAAACACATTAGCCGTGAGCAATCCGAATTTGACGAACGCGCCGAATGAACTACTCTTTACCCAATTCGCAAGGAGTCCCCGCAATGACCGACATGAAGCGCATCCTCGACGCGAAAGGCTATTCCTTCTTCTTCGTCCCCCCGGATGCCAAGGTCTCGGAAACCCTTCGGATGATGAGCCAGAAGAAGGTCGGCTTCCTGCTCGTCATGGACGGGGAGCGCATGGAAGGCGTCTTCTCCGAGCGCGACCTGGTCAAGCAGCTGGCCCAGCAGGGCCCCGCGGTCCTGGACCGCCAGGTGCAGGATGTGATGACGACCTCCATCTACCACGTGGGCCTCCACACCTCCGTGGACGAGGTCATGGGCGTCATGTCCGAGAAGGGCATCCGCCACGTCCCCGTCATGGACGGCAAGATGGTCGTGGGCGTGGTCTCCATCCGCGACGTCGTGAAGGAAGTGGTCGCGGACCGCGAGATCACGATCAAGGGCCTAGAGAACTACATCGTAGGCACGGACTTCCGCACCTAGGAGCTACTTCGCCGTCAGGGGTATCCGCCGCCCACGGCCGAAGGCCCACGGGCTCACCTTCAGACTGAAAGGCAGCTGCCGCCGCTTGAACTCGGAATTCCGCAGCAGGTTGAAGATCCGCGGCAGCGAGGCCCGCGCCTGGTTCAGCGCCGCGCCGTCCAGGGCCATGGCCAGATCGTCATGCAGATGTTCCTCGTCCCGCCGCGCTTCCAGCAGGATGCCCAGGATGGCGTCCAGCTGCGCGTAGGGGATGAGGCTGGCCTCGTCGGTCTGGTCCGGGCGCAGTTCGGCGGTGGGCTTGCGCTCCAGGATGCCTCGGGGGATGGCGGGGCCCAGCTCCCGGGCCAGGGCGAAGACCCGGGCCTTGAGGCAGTCGCCCAGGATCCCGAAGGCCCCGATGCCGTCGCCGTAGAGGGTGAAGTAGCCGGTGGCGGCCTCGCTCTTGTTGCCGGTGTTGAGCACGGCCACACGCGAGGTGCCCAGGAGGCGGTGCACGGCAGGCTCGGAGGTGGCGCCCATGAGCAGCATGCCCCGGCACCGGCTCTGGAAGTTCTCGTCGGTGAGCCCGAAGGTCCGGTCCGGGAAGACCGCCTCCAGCGCTCCCGCGGC
>DBME01000423.1 GCA_002298155.1 Holophagaceae bacterium UBA706
CGATTTATTTTTTCTGCAGGGGTGTGCCGGCGCATCAGTTAAATGCGCGGAAGCACCCCCACACAAAGAATAAATCGCTGAGGAGGCGGAGGCTCGCTGAGGATCGCTGAGAAAAACAAGACAGGTGGGCTCGAAGCCCCCATTTCCGGAAAGGCCCTTGCGTCCTCGATGCTGGCCAGGACTTCCACGCCCCCCGCATGTGCACTTCCTTCAACGCCCGAGCCCTTCAAGATGCTGATGAAGCAATTCCTTGCTGTAGGGCTTCGGCAGCAGTGAAACATGCTGGTTCGCCTTGAGGAGGTTAAGCGCGTCCTGATCGACGCGGCCTGTCGCGAGCAGGACGGGCACGCTGGGAAGAAGGGCCCTCAGACGCGGCAAGGTCGCCGCCCCCCCAAGCCCCGGCATGTTCAGGTCGAGGATGACGACATCTGGATTGAAACCGCCTTCGACCTTGGCAAGCGCCTCCTCGCCACTGGAAGCGATGGTCACCTTGTGGCCCAGGCACCCCAGCAGCGCCTGGGTGGAGTTCTGCACCAGATCGTCGTCGTCCACGACCAGGACGTTCAAGGCCGTGATGGTGGGGTTTGCCTTCGGGTCGGATCCCCTCTCGACGGTGCGAGGCGGTTTACCGCGGGCGGGAAAGCGCAGGATGACCCTAGTCCCCTTCCCCGGCTGACTCTGGATCTCCATCTGCCCATGGTGGGCCTGCATGGTGCTGTAGACCATGGAGAGCCCAAGCCCTGTGCCTTTCCCGGGCCCTTTTGTCGTGAAGAAGGGATCCAGCGCCTTCTCCAGGATCTCCTTGGGCATTCCCGTCCCGGTGTCCTCCACCTGGACTTCGACCCAGTCCCTGTCCAGGTTTCGGGTTCGAAGGGTCAGGGTGCCGTTCCCCGGCATGGCATCAACGGCATTGACGCACAGGTTCATCAACGCATGCGTCAAGGCGCTCGCGTCGCCGACAATGACGTGCAGGTCGGGGTCCAGATCCATCTGGAGGCTGACCTTTGCCAGCGTGGTCCGCTCGAGAAGGCTGACTTCCTCGCGGAGGATCGTATTCAGGTTCAATTCCCTCTCTTCGGCGGGAGTCTGCCGGGCGAAGCGCAGGAGGGATTTCACCATGCCCCCGCCGCGCTCGGCAGCCCGGATTATCGTCTCGAAGGCATGGAACTCCCGGCTGCCTTCCGCTTGGGTCTCCAGGTTGGATTCGGCAATCCCCTGAATGGCCCCCAGGACATTGTTCATGTCATGCGCCACGCCCCCCGCCAGGATCCCGAGGCTCTCCATTTTCTGGGATTGCAGCAGCTGCGCCTGCAGGTGCCGTTGCTGCGCTTCGGCGCGTTTCTGCTCGGTGGTGTTGCGAACGATGGAAATGACCTTGTCCGCGGCGCACGGCACAACCCGGGCCTCGAACTGCTTTTCCTCTCCACCCAGGGTCATCCCGTATTCGAACTGCTGCAGGCGGCCTTCTTCGAGCGCCCGGGAGAAGGCGCTTTCAAACAGGTGGGCCAGAGGCTCGGGAAGGACATCCCTCGCCCTCCGGTGGAGGAAAGCCTCCGGAGGGAGGTACAGGAGACTGGGGTCCGAGGCCCGCACCGCGAGGAACTCGCCATTCCGTGCGTTCGTGAAGATGAAATCGGGGATGGCATTGAGGAGGGCGCGGTTCTGGGCCTCGCTCGCCCTCAGGGCCTCCTCGGCCTGCTTCTGAACATTCCGGGCCCTCAGCACGCAGATCCCGAACGCCAAATCCCCCGCCAGTTCTTCCAGGAGCCGCTGCTCCTCGAGGGCATAGTCGATCGGTTCCGAGGAATAGATGCAGAGTACGCCGAAGGTGTTTGCGTTTTCGTCCTTGAGCGGCAAGGCGATGCCGATGCGGTACCCCCTCTGCAATGCACTTTCACGCCAGGGGGCGGACTGGGGATCGGTCAGGAAATCCTGGAACGAACTCTCCCCCAGCCGGATGGCCTGTCCTGCCGGGCCTCGCCCCCTTCCTGTTTCGGCCCAGGTGAACTGGACCTGGGAGAGATACCCTTCCTCTGCGCCGGCCCACGTGACCGGGCGCAGGGTCTTGGCTTCATCGTGTACCGCATAGCCCACCCAGGCCATGCGGTACCCGGCCTGGTCGCAGACGATGCGGCAGATATCGCTGACCAGCGTCTGCTCGTCCTCGGCCCGCATCAGGGTCTGGTTGCAGAGACTGATGGCACGGAGCTCCCGGTTGAGCCGGTGCAGCGTCACCTCGGCCTGTTTCCGCTCCTTGATGTCCTTCTGCAGAAGATCGAAGGTTCTGAGCAGGGACTGGCGGACGTACTGGAACTCGCCGTAAAAGGCGGCGCCGGTCGGGAGCACCGCCACGTCAGCGCCTGAACTGACAAGCCCCGCCAGGTTCCTGATCTCCCTCAAGGGCCGCAGGATCAACCACCAAAGGAGCGCGGAGAGACTCATCACGAGGAGCAGGTCCAGCCCGGCCAGGACCCAGAGGCTCTGCCGAACGGATGAGCGGAGGGCAATTTCCATGTACCGCGTGGTATAGGCCAGGCGGACCNNTATCGCGCGAGATCTCCCTCTCATTCCAGATGAGGCGGGGCTCCCGTCCCGGCGATGACCCAGGCCCGGAGACTTGGTGGACGACGCCATCGGTCCCTCGCACCAGGGTGATCGGTTCCAGCCCCCCCACATGGACCTCGACCGATACTTCACTGACGACCGGATTCTTCATGAGGTTTTCGAGAATTTGCTCCACCTGCTGTTGATCCAGGTACCAGACCGGCAGGGTCAGGCTCGTTGCCAGCTGGTCGGTCGCCATTCCCGCCTCCCGCAGAAGGCTTTCCCCACGGCCCCGCGACTCCGCGCGGTAGGTGAGATAGGTGCCCCCGCCGAGCAGCAAGGTGGCCAGGGAGACCAGCACGCCGATGAAGATGATCGGAACGGAAATCCGGCCACCCCGACGTGAATCCCTGCCCTCCACCTGAAGATCACGTTCCAATGCCATGGCCGCCTTCACGGAGCTGGATTATTGTGAAGGTACGATAGCTTGTGAACTCCTTTTTGAGCATGGCGTTTTTGAGGAATCCCAGATGCGGGATCGAATTTCGCAACGCAAGATGGAAGTTATAGAATGGCAAACCTTATCACGGCCTGCACCCGGCGGCGGCCGATGAGAGCCCTCCTCCTCCTCGTCCTCGCGAACCTCCTGGCATGGCCGGCACCCGCCTCCCACACATGGAATGGCCCCACGAAAGGGCCTGTGGCACAGGCTGGAAAGATGATCGTTTTCATCGCATCCGATTCCCGGAACGGGGGCGTGACGGGGGTTTTCCGGGGCTTCGAGGATGCCGCCGGAAAACTCGGGTGGAAGGTCCAGTTCATGGACGGCGATGGGAAAAGCGAAAAGCAGCAGGAACTGCTCCACAGGGCCATCATGCTGCACCCCGATGGGATCATCTTCGGCGGGTTCGATGCCGGGGGCTTCCCCGCCCAGGTCGCGGCGGCCAGGAAGGCCGGGATCAAACTGGTGGGCTGGCATGCCGCAAAGCAGCCGGGTCCGACCAGGGATCTCTTCATCAATGTCGCCACCCGCTCGACCACGGTGGCGGCTTTGGCGGTGGAGTTCGTGATCAAGGACGCCATGGAGCGCAAGAGGCCCGTGGGCGTGGTGCTGTTCACGGACTCGCAGTTCGAGGTGGCACGGGCCAAGACCAGGGCCATGGTCAAGGCGCTGGAGCGTTGCAGAACGGTGCGCCCCTGCAGGATCCTGGCGATCCAGGACATCCCCATCTCCGAGGCTTCCCGCCTCGTTCCGGACGCCGTGCCGCCGCTGGTCAAGCGATTCGGCGCCGAATGGACGTACAGCCTTGCCATCAACGACGTCTATTTCGACCAGATCAGCTTTCCGCTCTCCTTCGTGAACCGGTTCGACATCCTCAACGTTTCGGCAGGGGACGGTTCCAGCCAGGCCCTTTCGCGCATCCGTTCCGAACGTTCACAGCAGGCGGCCAGTGTCGCCGAGCCGCTTCGCATGCAAGGCTTCCAGCTGGCCGACGAACTCAACCGGGCCTTTGCGGGCGAGCATTCCAGCGGGTACGTTTCCCGGCCGATCCTCGTCACGTCCCACGTGCTGAAGGATGCTGGCTCTGATGGGATCGAGGCGGGGCTGGGTTTCGAGGCCGCCTACGTCAGGATCTGGTCGGGGAAATAGGGGGAAACCGGTCCGGCAGAACGGTCACGAGACCGGCTCGAAGCCCTCGGATTCCAGGAAGGCCCTGGCGTCCTCGATGTCACCGAAGCGGGCGATGACCTCCACGCCCTCCCGCATATCCCCGTCCGCCCGGTCCAGGGCGTTGAAGCCCTCCCGGATGATGCAGCCTCCGCCGATCTCGTCCAGGCCCAGCTGCACCAGCTCCCAGGTGACGCCGTGTTCGTCGCGCCACACCTGGACGCCGATCATGCCGGCTTCTCGAAGAACAGCACCACCATCCCGAAGCCGACGCGGTCGCCGGCCTTGAGTTCCCGGGCGTCGCCGGGGGGCAGGCGCTCGCCCTTGATGTAGGTGCCGTTGGCCACCCCGTGTTCTTCAACAAGGAAGTAGCGATTGTGCTCGCAGAGGATGCGCGCGTGCCGGCGGGAGACGCTCAGCTGCGGATCCTCCTCGGTGAGGTCGATGTCGGGGTGGATGCCGGTGTTGGGATCGTAACGGCCCACCAGGGCCCCATGGGCCAGGATGTTGAACTTGCGGCCGGAGATGACGGAGACCAGGCTCACGGCGGTGGGCTGGTTCTTGACCTTGACGCCCTTGGAGGCGTCCAGGTCCACGCGGCTGGCCAGTTCGCGGTTGCGCTGGGCCAGGCGCTGCATCATCTTCACGGAGACTTCGGGGTTCTGCCGGATCATCTTCAGGAACGTGCCCCGGGCGATGGCCACCACCTCGGTGTCCTCCAGGGCCACGACCGTGTGGTGGCGGGGGATGGGTTCCAGGAGGCTGCCTTCACCGAAGAAATCGCCCTTGCCCAGTTCCTCCGACCAGTCCCCCTGGGGCTCGGTCCCGACGTACATGCGGATCTTGCCCGTGAGGATCACATACATCTGCTGGGCCATATCGCCCTTGCGATAGACAATCTCACCCTCTTTGAAGGTGAGCTTGCTCTGGCCTATGAAGTTCGAATCGGACATGGGGTACCAGGGGACTGGTGTTAACGATAACCTGCCTTGGGCCGCCATGGGAACTTCACAGGCATGGGATTTTTCCCTTTATGCTGGAGGCATGAATTTTTTCCGATGGCTCCTGGCACCCCTGGCCCCCCTGTACGGGCTTGCGGTGCGCCTGCGGAACCGCGCCTTCGACCGCCATCCGGAACGGACGGCCCGGGTGGACGTGCCCGTCCTTTCCGTTGGAAACNNTGGCAAGACGCCCGTGACCCTCCACCTCGCCTCCACCCTGGAGGCCGCCGGGTACCGGCCCGGGATCGTGTCCCGGGGCTACGGGGGCCGCCGCAAGCTGGACCCCATGGCCGTGGAGCCCGCCTCGGACCCCGCCGAGACCGGGGACGAGCCCCTGATGATGGCCCGCAGCCTCGGCCCGGGCCGGGTGGTGGTGGGACGGCGCCGTCACGCCGCCGCCCTGCGCGCCCTGGCCATGGATCCCCGGCCGGACCTCCTCATCATGGATGACGGCTTCCAGCACCGGGGCCTGCACCGGGATCTGGACCTGCTGCTCCTGGACGGCGTTCGCCGCTGGGGCAACGGCCGCATGCTGCCCCTGGGCGACCTGCGGGAAAGCATGGACGGCGCGGCCCGGGCCTCCTGCCTCGTGGTGACCCGGGGGTCCCGGGCCGACCGGGAGGCCATCCTGGCCTGGTGGGACCGTCATGGTTCGGGCGGGCCCGTCTTCTGGGTTGATTTCGCCATCACCGCCCTGCGGCGCTTCGGCACGGGGGAACGCATGGCCCTGCCCCTGGGGAATCCGGGACCGCTCTTCGCGTTCTGCGCCCTGGGCCATCCCGAGGCCTTCTACGCCGACCTCCTGGTGGCCGGGGCCCCCTGGACCGGCAGCCGTTCCTTCCCGGACCACCAGCCCCTGGGCTCGCGCCTGGGGCAGCTCGTGGCCGAAGCCCGGGCCAGCGGAGCCGAAGGCCTGGTATGCACCGAGAAGGACGCCGTGAAGCTGACCCGCGAACCCGAGGGCTTTCCCCTCTGGATCGCCGAGCAGCGGGTGGCGGGCGCGGAGCCCCTTGCGGCGTGGATCCTGGAGCGGCTGCGAGGTTGACCCCCGTCCGCCCATCGTGATAGGGTTGCCGTTGCCCACGGGATCAGCATCTCCGGCCAGGGCACGCAGTCGAAGAGCGCGGGCGTAATTCAGTGGCAGAATGTCAGCTTCCCAAGCTGAACGTCGTCGGTTCGATCCCGATCGCCCGCTCCAAGACCATCCCCCGGAACTCCAAGGTTCCGGGGGTTTTTCGTTAAGACGGGGCGGGCAGCTGACGCGAAGGCCCCGGAGGTGGATCACCAGGTAACCGGCAAAAGCCGCTGGCGGAAGTGGTAGATTTGAACCATCCAAATTGATGGGAGAAACGTGGTCATGGGAAAACTGTTGGTCCTCTGCCTCAATTTCGCCTTGGCTTGGCCGCTCCTGGCCGCCTCTAAGACCATTCCGCTGTCCTCAGCTCCGGTGGCCAATAAGACCTTCCGCCTGGTCGAGACGATGCCCGAATCCGGCAGGGTTCCGGGCCACGGCGTTACCGTCGAAGGAACCCACTATCTGTCGGTGCAGATCCGTGGCGGCATCCTATTCATGCCGATCCTCGGCGGCCTCAACGTGACCCGGAAGTCCAACGCCCTGGCCGAGGATCTGAAAAAAGGCATCACCAGCGTGGACCCCTTCCAAATCGCCCGGGAAGCCCCCCTGGCCAAGGTCGTTCTGGCGGAAGACCCTGCGACCGCGGGAATTGAAATCAAGCCGGTGGTGATCCTCCAGCTGTGCAAGGACGATCTCTTCCGGCTGTCGCTGACTTTCCAGCTGGAGGAGATCGCGCAGAAGAATGAAGACCCGGATTCCAAATGGTTGGGCCGCTATACCTATCACCTCACCACCATCATGACAAAGGAGCAGATGACGGCACCGTCGCCAGAACTCCTGCAGACCTTCCGGGAGGAGATCGTGGTCGCCACCAACAGGCTCTACGATCTGATCCAGAAGGACCTGAAAGGCGCCCTGAGCGCAGAGGACAAGCCAGCCAAAGTCGGCGCCCTGCACCTTATCGGCGACATTACGTTCGGGTCACCCAAGGTGTTTCATGTAAAGGCTTACCTTCTACCTTCGGAACGGGAGGACGAAATCATCTTCCGGACGATCAAGGCCCCGTTGGATAAGGCAGCTTTCCTTGGCGGCCTGGGCTTCGGCATCCACATCATTCGCAAAGATATGACGCATACCTGCAAGCTGGACGACTGAGCGGGGGGGGCACCACACCCAACCTAGATGCTCATTCCGCTGGGGGATGAGGGCGGGGAGGGTGGAGGGGTCGGATAGGACCGCAGGAAGGGCGTGCGCGAAAAGGGCCCGGCGCCTTCCGGTATTCATGGTTCCGGACTGGGGTCCCATGCGCGACCGGACGTACCCAGCCCGGATCAGGTGAGCCTCACCGAACTGGCCACGGTCGAGGTGGTGTCGATCACCAGCGTTCCGCCCGGCGTGGACTCGCGCACTTCGTAGTGGGGCAGGAAGCTGCCCACGGGCGCGGGCCCCTGGGTGACTTGGCCGCCGAGGTCGTACTGGCTGCCGTGGCACGGGCAGGAGAAGCCCGCGCCGGCGGGGTCGAGGCGGCCCCCCTGGTGGAGGCAGCTGGCGCTGATGGCGTAGATACCGGCGGCGTCGCGGATGAGGTAGGCGCCCTGGCGGGCCCCGGTCTGAGAGGGGCACTGGCCCGAGGCCGTGGAGATGTAGCTGCTCACGGTTCCCGTGGGCTGGGCCAGCATGCCCGCCTTGGTCTCCGTGGCCGGGATGATGCCCGTGGGCGGAGGCGGGGGCGGCGGCGTGGTGGTTCCCGAGGTGGAGCCTCCGCCGCCGNNCAGGGCGCACAGCCCCAGGATCCCGAGGCAGATGGTGCGGCGGTCCAGGTTGGTGGGTGTCTCGGTCATGGGCTCCTCCTTGCCGTGGTGCCAGTTTCGGTCGCGGCCATGCCGGCGACAGATCCGGTATGGCGATGGCGACCCATCCGGGTGGCGCCCCGGATGGGCGGGGAATCCCGGACCGGATCTGTCCGGTGCCCACCCCTGGGGGGATGCTTGCCCAGGGAGCCCACCGTCCCTGCCCCGAGGCCCACCGTGACATTCCGATCCCTGCTCTTCGCCACCCTGGTTTCCGGCCTTGCCGCCCTCTCCGTGCCGCCCTCCCGGCCCCCGGGCGATCTGCGGATCTTCTTCCGCCAGACCTGCGCGGCCTGCCATGGCCTGGACGGCTCGGCCACCTCCCCCGAGGGCCAGCGCCTCAAGGGCCGCGACTTCACCTCCCCCGAGGCCATGAAAGGCCTCACGGACGCGGATCTGGAGACCACCATCCGCAAGGGGCTGTTCTTCGGCATGCGGATGCCGTCCTATGGCTCCCAGCTCTCCGACGCGGATATCAAGGCCATGGTGCGAATCATCCGCGAGGCCCGCCGCGGCCGCCCCGTGGACCCAACCCCCTAGCGGAAGGATCCCCCATGCCGCCCTGGAACCACCTCCATCCCGCCCTCGTGCATTTCCCCATCGCGCTCCTGCTGGTGTCGCCCCTGCTGGTGCTGGCGGGCCTCCTGTGGCCCGCGCAGCGCCTGGGCATCCACTTCGGCGCCCTGGTGGCCCTGGTGCTTGGAGAGGCGGGGGCCCTGGCGGCGCTGGTCACGGGCGAAGCGGCCACCGCCCTCGCCTCCACCACGCCCGAGCTCCGGCTGGCCCTGGCCGCCCATGAGCGCGCCGCCCAGTGGGCCACGGGGATCTTCGGGGCGCTCACCGTCGCCTTCTGCCTGCTGTGGGCCTGGTCCCTGGCCGCCCCCCGTGGCCGGGTGCGGATCCCGGTCCTCATGGCGATCTGGCTCGCGCTCAGCCTGGCCGGCATGGCCGAACTCATCCAGGCCGGCCATCTCGGCGGCCACATGGTCCACGACCTCGGCACCCACCCCCGCCCCCCCCAGGGCCCCACCAAGGAGCACCCATGACGCAGCGCATCCTGGCCACCCTTCTGCTGGCCGCAGGCACCGCCCTCCTCGCCGGTGAATCGGAGATCCCCCTGGCCCTGGACCTGCCCACCACCAGCCGCCTCCAGGACTGGGACATGGGCATCCGGTTCACCCACCGGTTCCTGGAGCCCGCCAAGGGCGCCAGCAAGGACTTCTACGGCCTGGACGGCGGCAACTACCCGGGCATCGGCATCGACTTCGGCATCAAGGCCGTTCCCGGCCTCAACGCCCAGATCTACCGCACCGCCGACAACAAGACCGTCACCCTCGCCCTGCAGCAGGAACTCCTGGCCGGCCCCGCCTTCCGCCTTTCCGCACGGGTCGAGCGCTTTGACGAGACCATCAAGCGGGCCCAGCTCCCCTACGGCGAAGTGGGCATCTCCGGGGCCTCCCTGCAGCTTCCCGCGGAGCTCGCCATGGGTTCCATTACCGTCCTACTGGTACCCACGTGGTTGAGCCGCACCACCTCCTCCGACAAGGGTCTCTTCACGGCAGGGGCCGGCCTCCGGTGGCAGGTGGCCTCCCGGCACGCGCTCCTGGCCGAGTACTACCCCCGCCCCTCCCGCCTCCCGGGCTCCACCTACGGCGCGGCCGGGAGCCTGGGCTACAACTTCAGGACCCAGAAGCACCGGTTCACCCTCATGGCGACCTCCGCCAATGGCACCACCGCCCACCAGGTGCTGGGCGGGGACTATGCCGGCGGACCCCGGGGCGCCGGGCGCTGGACCCTGGCATTCAACCTGGTGCGGATGTTCTGAATCGGCCAAGGGACGCTAGACTGGGTGTTCCGGCAAAGGTGTCAGCGTGGGCAGGTGGAGCGCGGGGGCCTTGGAATCCGCCTACCCTGTGAGCCCCCTACATGCGACTCGACCTCCCGACGCTGGCCTTCATCCTGAGCCTGACCTGCCTCATCCAGGTCGTGGCCCTCATGGTCCAGCACCGGGTGAACCGCACCTACCGCGGCGTAGGCTGGTGGCTGGCGGGATCCGCCCTCACCTCCCTGGGCTTCATCCTCCTGGCCGGGGGCAACACGCCCCTGCTCGCGATCCCCTCCCGGATCGCGAATCCGATGCTCGTGGCCGGACGCTTCCTGCTCCTGGTGGGCGTAATCCGGTTCCAGGACCGCAGGGAGAGCAAGGTGCTCCTGGGGGCCCTGTACGGGGCCACCCTCTGCATCTACTACTACTTCATGTTCGGTCAGCCCAGCATCGTCGGCCGCACCGTCACCATCACGGCGGCCAGCGCCACCTGCGCGCTCCTCACCGCCAACTACCTCCTCCGGGAGGCCCGAAGGCCCCTGCGCTCCGGTTCGGCCCGGTTCACGGGGGCGATCTTCCTCTTCCACGGCGCGATCATGGCCGTGATCTGCCTCTACACCCTCTTCGCCCATCACATCAGCACCTACCAGGAGTATTCCCCCGTCCAGGTGGCGGTCTTCATCATCCCGACCCTCACCAGCACCCTCTGGACCTTCGGGTTCATCCTCATGGTCAACCAGCGCCTCAGCGCGGCCAACCTCGAGGAGCGGGAGAAGCTCCAGCGCATCTTCAACACCGGCCCGGACGCGGCCCTGATCACGCGCCTGGGCGACGGCATGATGGTGGACGTGAACCAGGGCTTCCTGGCGATCACCGGGTACGCGCGGGAGGAGGTCATCGGGCGCTCCACCCTGGCCATCGACATCTGGACCGACCCCGCGAACCGGGCCGCCTACATGGAGGACCTGACGACGACCGGCGCCAGCGCGAACCGCGAATTCCTGTTCCGGCGCAAGGACGGCGAGACCTTCATCGGCATGCTCTCGGGCCGGATCATCACCATCGACCGGGCGCCCCACGCCATCACCGTGGTGCGCGACATCACCGGCCGCAAGCAGGTCGAGGAGGCCCTCCGTCAAAGCGAGGCGACCTACCGCTCCATCCTAAGCGCCTCCCCCGACGACATCACCATCACCGACCCGGAGGGCCGCATCGAGCTGGTCTCCCCCGCGGCCATCGCCATGTTCCGCTGGGTGTCCGGGGAGGCCAAGGGCAGGTCGCTCCTGGACTTCATCGCTCCGGAGGACTGGGACCGCGCACGGAACAACATCCGTCTCCTGCAGGAAGGCGGCCTGCACGGCGCCAACGAATACCGCGGCGTGCGCCAGGACGGCACCACCTTCGACATCGAGGTCAACAGCGGCCAGATCCTCGGCCAGGACGGCCGCACCTCGAAGATGGTCTTCATCGTCCGGGACATCACCGCCCGCAAGCAGGAGGAAGTCGAGCGCACGGAACTGGAAGCCCGCAACCGCCAGCTCCAGAAGTCCGAGAGCCTGGGCCGCATGGCCGGGGCCGTGGCCCACCTCTTCAACAACCACCTGCAGTCCGTGCTCTGCAACCTCGAACTCATGGCGGAGATGCCCGAGGGAACCGATCCGGCACCGCGCCTCAAGCAGGCCCGCAAGGCCACGGAGCGCGCCGCGGAGGTGAGCCGCCTGATGCTGGCCTACCTCGGCCAGACCTCCCGCGACCAGGAGCCCCAGTCCCTGGGCGAGATCTGCCGCGGCTGCCTCCCGGTGCTCCAGGGCACGCTCCCCGCGGGCGTCTCCCTGGAATGGAGCGTGCCGCTGCCGGGCCCCGCGGTGGTGGCCAACGCCCCCGAGATCCAGCAGGTGGTCACCAACCTCGTCACCAACGCGGCGGAAGCCATGGCGGGGCGGGAAGGCCAGATCCATGTGCGGGTGCGCGAGATCGAGGGCGCCGCCCTGCCCACCGCTGGACGCTTCCCCCTGGATTGGCGGCCCGGGGAGGGAACCTACGCCTGCCTGGAAGTCGAGGATGCCGGTTCCGGCATCACGGCCGCGGCCTTCGACCAGCTTTTCGACCCCTTCTTCTCCACCAAGTTCACGGGCCGGGGCCTCGGCCTCCCCGTGGCCCTGGGCATCGTCCAGGCCCACCATGGCGCCGTGGCGGTGGAAAGCCGGCCCGGCCAGGGCAGCACGTTCCGCGTCCTCCTGCCGGTGCATTCCGCGGGCGTGGCCGCCGTGCCCGAGATCCACGGCAAGGCCCCCCATGCCCGTCCCGGCGGGACGATCCTCCTGGTGGAGGATGACGTCGTGCTGCTGGAGGGGACCGGCGCCCTCATCCAGCAGATGGGCTTCAGCGTCCTCACTGCCGCCGACGGCGTCGAGGCCCTGGACGTCTACCTGCGCCACCAGGACGCCATTGTCGCCGTGATCACGGACCTGACCATGCCCCGCAAGGACGGCTGGGAGGTGCTGGCCGACTTGCGCAAGCTCCGCCCGGAACTGCCCGTGATCCTGGCCACCGGCTATTCCCAGGGGCAGGTGCTGACTTCCGACCATCCCGACAAGCCCCAGGCCTACCTCTGGAAGCCCTTCACCCGGCAGCAGCTTCAGGAAGCCCTGGACCTGTCCCTGGTCTGACCCTGAATTCCATTGCCTGTACAGCGAGCAGGACTAGAATGGCCTCGCCCATCACCAAGCAAGGAGGAACCATGGAAAGGCCTATGGTCCTGGCGTACGCACTTCTCGGCGCGGGCGCGCTGAGTCTCCTGTCCGGATGCAGGAGGGAGGCCAAGGCTCCCCCTCCGCCTCC
>DBME01000424.1 GCA_002298155.1 Holophagaceae bacterium UBA706
CCGCAGGAAGCGTAGCGGACGAGGACGATCCTTGCCATCCACCCCACCGGTGGGTCAGGGCGACCATCCGGGACATCGCCCAGACAGTAGCCCTATGGTTGGGGAGGAAGGATTCGAACCCTCGATAGGCAGGATCAAAACCTGCTGCCTTACCACTTGGCGACTCCCCAAGGAACCTGGATTCTAGCGTGTTCCTGGGCCGCAGGTCCAGTCAGGGATTGGCTTTGGGGGTGAAGCCGAACTCCTCGACGCCCAGGAGGTCGGCGCGGATGGTGCCGGCCTCGCCCTCTTCGATGCGGGAGATGGCGCGGTTGCCCGTGGCGGCCTCGTAGGCCAGGAGGACCTTGCGCTCGACGAATTCCTTGGTCTCGGGATTGAGGGGGTAGGCGATGTCCTTGAAGGAGCCGTCCCGCTTGCGCTTGCTGGGCATGGTCACGTAGTAGCCGTCCTCGTTTTCCATGACCCGCAGGTCGCCCACGAGAAAGCAGTCGTCCAGGACCAGGCCCGCGAAACCGCGCAGCTTCTCGTCCCCCTCGACCTTGGTGATGCGCACGTCCGTAATGTTCAGCATGGCGTATTTACTCCAACCCCACATTCTATCGGGGTTGCGGGGAAAACCTGAGGCCAATCTCCACGCCGCCGGCCCTGCTACCATGGTGCGGAAACCACCGACGCGAGGAGGGGCAGGGTGACGCAAAATTCCGGAGCATCCATGGACGCGCAGCGTCAGCCATCCACCGCCGCCCTCCATGTCCTCTCCGCCACGCGCCGGGCCCTGGAAGCCCTGGCCAATTCCTGGGACCCGTCCCTCGCCGAAAGCTGGACCGAGCACGTGACGCGCAGCCAGGGCAGGGTGGCCCTCACGGGCATCGGCAAGTCCGGGCTCATCGCCCAGAAGATCTCCGCGACCCTGGCCTCCACCGGGTGCCCCAGCTTCTTCATCCATCCCACGGACGCCCTCCACGGGGACCTGGGCATGATCACCGCCCAGGACACCATCCTCATCCTCAGCAACAGCGGCGAGACCGAGGAGATCATCAAGCTCCTCCCCAGCCTCATCCGCCTGGACGTCTCCATCGGCGCCATCACCTCCCGCCGGGACAGCCGCCTCGGCCAGGCCGCGGACTGGTGCTTCAGCTACGACCTCCCCGAGGGCGAGGGCTGCCCCCTGAATTTCGCCCCCATGGCCAGCACGACCCTCCAGCTGGTGTGGGGCGACCTCCTGGCCGCCTACCTCATGGTCAAGAACGCGTTCACCCTGGACCATTTCGCCCGTCTGCACCCCGCTGGAAATATCGGCGCCAGACTCCTGAAAACAAAAGACCTGATGCACACCGACTACCCCCGTGTCGCCCCCGGGGCAAGCCTGGTGGACGCCCTGGCCGCCATGACCCAGGGCCGCCTGGGCATGACCACCGTCATGGAGGACGGCGACCTCAAGGGGATCATCAGCGACGGCGACATCCGCCGCGCCCTCGAAAGGGCCCAGGCCTCCGGCCAGAACCCCCTCGACCTGACCGCCGCCCAGATCATGACCGCGCGTCCCGTTTCCGTCGAACCCGAAACCCTGGCCGTGGAAGCCGCCCGCATCCTCGAATCCCGCAAGATCACCTTCGTGGTGGTCAAGGAAGGGGACCAGGCTGCCGGAATCCTCCACATCCACGATCTCCTAGGCTCCAAAGTCATTTGATTTCAACGGTTAAACCCGCTTCGCACCTTTCCCGCCCTACATCCTAGGTTACATAATATACATTATCGAAAGTTAAATGACGTGCCTTCGACGATCCGAAACTACCTTCTGAAGAACTGGATGTGGCCCCTCCTGGGAGCCCTGGTCTTCTATGGAGGACTCCTCATGGCCTGGGAGGTCGTGGGGGTCTCCAAGGAGATCTTCACCATGGGAGCTCCGTTCCGATGGGTGGTCCCCCTGCTCCTGCTGACCCTCCCGGACAACCTGGGGATGGTTCTGCCCATGGCCGCGGTGCTGGGTGGACTCCTGGGCATGCAGCACCTGTCCGAAGGTTCCGAGATGGTGGCGGCCCAGGGACTGGGCGTCGGCATGCGGGCCCTCATCAAACCCTGGCTCATCCTGGCGGCCGGCCTCCTGGCTCTCGCCAGCTTCAACGCCCACGTGGTCGTCCCCTGGGCCAACGCCACCCAGCAATCGGCCCAGGCCCGCATGATGGACGAGGCCCGCACCCGGTTCCTGCGTCCCGGTGCTCCACCCTGGTTCCCGCCCAAGGCTCCCCGGGATGCCGTGTGGATGGCGCCGGATGGCCAGGTGCACCTCATGGAGGTCTCGGACGAAGGCGTCCAGCACCTCGTGGCCCGTTCCATCGCCTGGAGCCACGCGGATAAGGCAGATGAAGGTTCAAGCATAAACCTTAAGCTCATGGATCTTACCGGCTGCGTCTACCACCGCGCGGACGGGACGATCGTGCACATGCAGGAGAAGGAGCACGTCTATTCCATCAGCGTGCCGCCCTCCCCCAAGCTCCTCCAGGCCACCTCGGCCCGCTTCCTCTCCACCGGGGAGCTCCTGGGTCAGGACCGCCTGGAAGCCAAGGTCGAACTCCTCCGACGGTTCACCCTTCCCATCGCCTCCTGCGCCCTTCTTCTCCTGGGCATCGCCCTGGGGCTCGGGCATCCGCGGTTCCAGCACGGCGGCGCGATCCTCAAGAGCCTTGGGGTCATCCTGCTCTATTACGTGATTCTCAAGTACTTTGAGAATCAGATTTTGGTGGCCAAGTCTCAACATGCTTTCCCGAGGCTCGCCCTCTTTGTGCTTCCCTGGATCTTCCTGCTCGCGGGGCTGCTTCTCCTGCGCCGGAAGCTCCTGCCCCACCACTCCAACCGCCTGCGCCGCTTCCTGCCCACCAGGACCGTCAACCGCATCGAATACTTCCGCCAGAGGATCTCGGAGACCTGTTTGAAAACGGCCTCCAAACCTTTGGAATACATTGGTTCCGCTCTCGGATCCCTGCGCGGCAGGCGTCAGCGGCGGCAGATCCTGCGCACCTGGACCAGCGGCCTCTGGTGGAAGAACTGGGGTGCGGTCATGGGCACCTTCCTGGCCCTGAGCCTCCTGATCGAATACGCGGGCCTCGCCGGCGACCTCGCCCGGAACCATGTGTCGGGCCTGGTGTTCCTCTCCTACTGGCTCTGGAACCTGCCCCCCTTCCTGTCCGTGGTCCTGCCCCTGGCCTTCCTCCTGGGCGGGGTGCTCACCCTGTCGGACGCGGCCATCAGCCGGGAATGGGTCGCCCTGCGGGCCGGCGGCGCGAGCCTCATGCAGTGGTGCCGGGCCGGCTTCCGCGGCTGGGGGTCGGTGCTGGTCCTGACCCTCCTGCTGCAGGTGCTCCTGGCCCCCTTCGCCTTCCGCAAGCAGGATCCCCTCTACCAGAAGATCCTCGGCCGCCCCGCCCGGACCCTCCAGACCAAGCCCTGGCTCCACCTGGGTTCCACCGGCGTCGTGTGGTTCCTGGACGGGACCCAGCGCCTGGGGTTCCCCCTCAAGCCGCCCGGCGAGGCCTACATCCTTCTTAAATGGAAGATGGGCGACGCGGTGTCCGAGGCGCTGCCCTGGGGCGGCCTGGCCTTCGAACCCGGACCCAAGGCCTCCCAGCTCTTCCCGGACCGGGCCCTGCGGGAATCCTCCTCCGCCGAGAGCACCGCCACCGTCGACCTCTTCCATTGGCAGAAGTGGGCTCCGGACCCCGAACGGGCCGCCATGATCTGGGCGCGGCTCCTGAACTGGCTCGCGGGGCCCTGCCTCCTGTTCGCCATGCTGCCCTACGCCTTCCCCTCGCCCCGCGGCGGACGGGGCACGGCCCTGGGGCTCAGCCTGGTGGCGGGGCTGATCTTCATGGGGCTGCAGGCGCTCTTTTCGGGTGCTGCCAAGGCCGGCGACCTCCCCTCGGCCTGGGGCGTCCTCTGTCCCATGCTGCTGCTGGTGGGCTTCGGGATGGTGCGCCTGAACAGGCTCCGCACGTGAGCGGACGGCATCACAGCGCCCGGCGGATCGTCCAGATCCTGGTCCTGGTCCTGGGGGCGGCCGTGCCCTGGACGGGGATCTTCCGCCTGGACATGCCCGCCTCCCAGGTGGTGTATTTCCGCAGCGCCTATCCCCTGGAATGGCCCTACGTCCTGGGGATGATCATCCCCTTCGTCGTGCTGGTGTGGGCCCTGGCCTGGCTTTCCTACCGCAAGGGCAGGGTGTTCTGCGGATGGGCGTGCCCCTACGGGAGCCTGGTGGAGTTCTTCGAGGGGATCCGCACGGCGGCGGGCTGGGGTGCCAACCGAAAGGTGGCGGCCTGGATGCGCCGCTCCCCCCTGCACCGCTTCGGCCTGCGGGCCGCGGCCCTGCTCACCCTGGCCGTGGCGCCGCCCCTCCTGGGGGTGAGCCTGGCGGCCTACCTCTATCCTCCCGCCCGGATCCTGGCCGACCTTTCCACCCTGCCCCGGCCCGGCAACCCGGGGCAGGTGGTGCTCTGGGCCTGGCTGGCCCTGGTGCTGGCGGCCTCCTGGGCCGCGGGGTTCCTGGTGCGGTTCCACTTCTGCCGCATGGTGTGCATCTACGGCATGGGTCAGGCCATGGCCGCCAGTTCCGCGGATCAGGGCCGGATCCTCCGGCCGCGCTACACCCCGGCGGACCTTTCCGCCTGCGGCTCCTGCCGCGCCTGCCTCAAGGCCTGCTTCGTGGAACTGGATCCCCGGGAGCCCGACCTGCGCCTGGGCTTCTCGGACGGGTGCTTCAACTGCGGGGATTGCGTGGATGTCTGCGAAACCGTCCAGGGCCACCAGGGGCGCCCTTCCCTCCTGACCCTGCGCGAGCAGCGTACCGTCCGGACCCGCCGGACTGAACCCCAGGACCTGGAATAGACCCGGAAAAGGAACCCATGGAAACCGCTCCGAACGCCGAATCCCGGGAAATCCCGCGCCTGCCCGCCCCGGTACGCTTGCTGGGCGTGGGCATCGTGATCCTGTGGGTGCTTTCCGCGAACTGGGTCTTCCTGCTGGCCCGGAGCGGGGTCGTCACCATCCCGCCCCAGGTGTGGCTCTACGCCCGTCTGGCCCGGAACCTGGGATCGGGCTGGATCGATACCCTGGTGAGCCTGGGCGTGATCCTCCCCATGGTCAACTCCTTCGCCTTGGCCGCCGCGGGCTGGGGTCTTCTCCGGCGGCGGGCTTGGGGCTGGAAGGTGGCCATGGCGGCGTCGCTGCTCCAGGCCGGCAACGTGTTCGCCAAGGTCGTGGCCAACGTCTTTGCCGCATGGTTCCTTCCGGGGTTCGGCGTGCGGCTCCCGCGCTGGCTGGACGGGCAGGACCTCGCCCTTTTCGTCGTGGCCCTGTGCCTGGCGGCCGGATTGTCGTCGGCGATCGTCCGCCAGGGCATGAACCCGCCCGCGGCCTGGAGCCGCAAGGTCAAGGCCTGGCTGCTGGTCCTTTTCCTCCTGCCCAGCCTGGTTCCCCTCGTGGCGCTGGAACTTCCCCTTGCCCTGCGCGGCCAGCCCCACCGGCCCTCCCCGGCCGGAACCCCGGCCACCGGGACGGTGGACCCGCAATCCGCGGGTCGGTGAAGGAACGTGCTCCGGGGGTCCCGTCATCCTATGCGGACGGGAGGGGCGGATGGGGTTGCTGGTGCTGGTGTGCGGCGCGCTCTGCTATGCAGGGTTCCTGGCCGCGTTCACCTACCTGGTGGGGTTCGTGGGTGATTTCGCCGTGCCCCGGACGGTGTCCTCGGGGCCCCTGGTGCCCGCGGGGACGGCGCTGGCCGTGGACCTCGCCCTCCTGGCGGCATTCGGACTGCAGCACAGCCTCATGGCCCGGCAGGGCTTCAAGCGGGGCTGGATCCGCCTGGTGCCCCCGGCGCTGGAACGCAGCGTCTACGTGCTCGCCTCGAGCCTGGCCCTGGCCCTGCTCTTCTGGGGATGGCGGCCCCTGCCGGCCCCGGTCTGGAACCTGACGGCACCGGGCGCCCGGTGGGCGATGGAGGGGGTCTTCTGGCTGGGATGGGTGATGGTGCTGGTCAGCACCTTCCACCTCAGCCACGGGGGGCTCTTCGGGCTGAGCCAGGCGTGGCGGCGGTTCCGGGGGCAGCCGGAGCGGGAGCTCTCCTTCCGCACGCCCGGACTCTACCGCCTGGTGCGCCACCCCCTGATGCTGGGCTTCCTGCTGGCCTTCTGGGCCACGCCCTCCATGGATGCGGGGCACCTGCTCCTGGCGTCGGGCATGACGCTCTACATCCTGGTGGGCACGCATTTCGAGGAAAAGGACCTGCGCCGGACGCTGGGCCCGGACTACGAGGCCTACCGGCGCGAAGTGCCCATGCTGCTGCCCCTGCCCCGCCGGCGGAAGTGATCCGGGAGGCTGGCTCTTTGCCGTGGCGCCTACCAGGTGATGACGAAGGTGCAGGTCTCCCCGCCGCTCTTGCGGGTGGGGCGCTCGGGGTCCAGGGCCACGCTCACGAAGCTCCCTGCGGGCTTCATGCGGTTGGCCATGGCGGTGATGATCCCCCGGTCGAAATCCGAGGGGTAGGGGTTGTCGCAGATGATCAGGGCCCTGCGCTCCCCGGCGGGCACGAAGCGGTAGGAGCCGATGGGACCGCCGCGGTGGTTCATCTGGTAGGCCACATCGATGGCGGCCAGCCCCTTCTCGAGGGTGTCGATGCTGGGGGGGAACTTGGCCTGTTCGGGGATCTTCTGGCCGATGCTGAAGAGGGTGTTGGGGCCCAGGGTCTGGGCGATCTCCTGGAAGGCGTCGAGCCAGTCCTGCTGCCGGTACCAGATCCCCGGCTGGGGATCCCGGATGCCGTGGGCGGCCAGCACCCGCTGGGCCCGGTCCTCGCCGAACATCATGCCCTTGACGATGGAAAGGACCGTCTCCCCGGTGACTTCGACCTTGTGGGACGCGGCTAGGTAAGGCTGCATGGGCGGACTCCGGACCTGAAAAACGGGATGCCCACTGTTTACACCGATTTCTATGGAATTCAAGCGTTGATGACCAAAGTCACCATCCCGAGGGTTGGGGGTTCTCAAGGGCGGGACCGCCCGGTACGCTTTGAGGCAGCGAGCGTCACGTCCCGCAAGGACGGGTTCGCCCACAGGAGCCCCCCATGACGACGACAACCCGAAGCCAGTCCTTCATCGGACAGGAAGACAAATTCGGCGCCCACAACTACCATCCCCTGGACGTGGTCTGCACCAAGGGCAAGGGCGTCTTCCTCACGGACGTGGATGGCAAGGACTACATGGATTTCCTGGCAGCCTACTCGGCCGTCAACCAGGGCCACAACCATCCCCGCATCGCCGAGGCGATGATCGCGCAGATCCGCAACCTGGCCCTGACCAGCCGCGCCTTCCGCAACGACCAGTTCCCTCCCCTCCTCGAGAAGCTCTGCACCCTGACCGGCTTCGACAAGGCC
Source organism: Holophagaceae bacterium UBA706 (assembly GCA_002298155.1). Taxonomy (GTDB): domain Bacteria; phylum Acidobacteriota; class Holophagae; order Holophagales; family Holophagaceae; genus Mesoterricola. The sequence goes on from DBME01000424.1 coordinate 7,424, forward strand.
CTGCTCATGAACAGCGGCGCCGAGGCCGTGGAGACCGCCCTGAAGGCCATGCGCAAGTGGGGCTATGACAAGAAGGGCATCGAGTATCCCAAGGCCGAGATCATCGTGGCCGACGGCAACTTCCACGGCCGCACCACCACCATCGTGGGCTTCTCCACCGACCCCGATTCCACCAGCCGCTTCGGCCCCTTCACCCCCGGCTTCAAGATCGTCCCCTACGGCGACCTCAAGGCCGTGGCCGACGCCATCACCCCCAACACCTGCGCCATCTTCATGGAGCCCATCCAGGGCGAAGGCGGCGTGGTCATCCCGCCCAAGGGCTTCCTCAAGGGCCTGCGCGACCTGGCTGACAAGAACAACCTCCTCCTGGTCCTGGACGAGATCCAGTCCGGCCTGGGCCGCACCGGCAAGCTCTTCGCGTTCGAGCACGAGGGCATCCGCCCCGACGGCGTCACCATCGGCAAGGCCCTCTCCGGCGGCTTCTACCCCGTCAGCGCCTTCCTGGCCTCCAACGAGGTCATGGACGTGTTCACCCCCGGCATCCACGGCTCCACCTACGGCGGCAACCCNNCTGGTCGACGAGAAGCTGGTGGAGAACGCCGCCACCCTGGGCGCGCACCTGCGCCACCGCCTCGAGACCATGAAGACCGACAAGCTCGCCGAAGTGCGCGTCATCGGCCTGTGGGCCGGCGTGCAGCTCAAGCCCGAAGCCGGCGGCGCCCGGAAGTACTGCTACCAGCTCAAGGACCGCGGCATGCTCTGCAAGGACACCCACGTGGACACCATCCGCCTGGCTCCCCCCCTCGTCATCACCCGCGAGCAGATCGACTGGGCCGTTGACCAGCTGGAAGCCNNTCGTTCCGGCCCAGGGGTTGCCACGGCGCCCCTGGGCCGGATGCTGTACAGGCCCCCTGCCCCTCCGGTTCACCCCGGTTTTCTGACGGTTGGCCCCTTTTCCGCCTACCGCTGGCCCCCGACGGGAGCAACCTTCTTCCAGGGCGGACTACGGCCTTTCCCGCAGTCGGCCCTCCCGATCGGGGAGGTGCGTCGTGAACGGACGGCTGGCGTGGCTGGGCGAGGCTCTCCTGCGGCCATGGGGCGCGCCGGGACACCTGCGTCGGGTCCTTTGCGCCACCGCGCTCATGGCGGCCCTGGGCACCGCCGCCCCCTGCCACGAGGCCCGGCCGGCGGCACCCTGCACGTCCATCGTCCGCCAGGTCACCGGCGACGTGGATTTCGGCGAGGTGGTGCGGGTGCTGGCGACCCTGGCGGGATTCGAGCGGTTCGGGAAGTGGGTCTCGGAAGCGCTGGACCGGAGCATCTGCCTGGCGAAGGAACTCCACTAGGCGGTTTGCACGGCGTACGCGAGGTCCTGCCCCCCCTGGCGAAAGCCCAAAGGCCCCTGTGGATTCCCGGCGGCGGTCCAGGTATCGTAATACGATACTCGACCACCCGGGAGACCCCATGCGCCTGTGCCTCGTCGCGCCGCTGCTGACCCTCGCTCTGGGGGCCCAGGCCCCGCCGGTGAAGGAAGCGCCCCTGCGGGCCCACCTGTCGCTGCTGGCGGATGATCTCTTCGAGGGACGGGGCTCCGGGCAGCGGGGGGCGGACCTCACGGTGCGGTACCTGGAAACCACCCTGCAGGCCCTGGGCCTCCAGCCGGGAAACGGCACCAGCTACCGCCAGGCGGTGACCCTTTCGGGCACGCGGGTGCAGGCGGAGCGGTCGGCCCTGGCCATCCAGGGCGCGAAGGCCACCTTCACCCTGGCGGCGGATACCGACGTGGCCCTCTGCACGGGCATCGGCGAGGCGGACCAGGCCTTCGACGCGCCCCTGGTGTTCGCGGGCTACGGCATCACGGCCCCGGGCGAGGGCTGGGACGATTTCAAGGGCCTGGACGTCAAGGGCAAGGTCCTGGTGGTGCTGGCCAACGATCCCCAGCCCACCGCCGCGGAGCCGGAGCGCTTCGGGGGCAAGTCCATGACCTACTACGGACGGTGGATCTACAAGTTCGAGGAGGCCCGCCGCCACGGGGCCCGGGGCGTCCTGCTGGTGCACACCCTGGCCAGCGCCACCTATGACTGGACGGTGGTGCGCAACAGCTTCGCCACCTGGCGCTTCCAGCTGGCCTCCGAACCGGGGCTCCCCATCCAGAGCTGGATCACCGAGGACGCGGCCCGCCGCCTCATGGCCGCAGCGGGCCAGGACCTGGACGCCCTGCGGGCCCGGGCGGAGCGGCGCGACTTCAAGCCGGTGCCCCTGGAGGCGCGCCTGAAGGGGAACCTCCACAGCGAGGTGCGGGTGCTGAACCAGTTCAACGTGGCCGGCCTCATCCCCGGCACCGACCCCGCCCTCAAGGGCGAAGTGGTCATCTACTCCGCCCACTGGGACCACTTCGGCCGTTCCGGCAAGCCCGACGCCAAGGGCGACGACATCTACAACGGCGCGGTGGACAACGCCTCGGGCACCGCGGGCCTCCTGGCCATGGCCCAGGCGGCGGTGGCCAGCCCGGCCCGGCGGACCCAGATGTTCCTCTTCACGGCGGCGGAGGAACAGGGCCTGTGGGGCTCGGAAGCCTACACGGCCGCGCCGCTCTGGCCCCTGGACCGCACCGCCGCGGACCTGAACCTGGACAGCCTCAACTTCGTGGGCCCCACCCGGGACATCAGCCTGGACGGCGCCTGGCGCACCACCCTCCTGGAAACCGGCGCCGCCCTGGCCAAGGACATGGGACTCACCGTGAACCCTCCCGGGGTGGACGTGGGCGGCGGCTACTTCCGCAGCGACCACTTCCCCTTCGCCAAGGCCGGGGTCCCCGCCTTCTCCGTGGGCGGCGGTCATGACTATCTCAAGGATCCCGAGGGCTCGGCCCGGAAGGCCGCGGCCATGGGGCAGCGCTACCACCAGGTGACGGACGAATACGATCCCGCCTGGGATCTCCAGGGCATGGTCCAGCAGTGCCAGTTCGCCCTGAACCTGGGACGCCGGGTGGCGGACGCCGACGCCAAGCCCGTGTGGAAGGAGGGGGGCCGCCTGAAGTAGGAAGGCCCCCGGCCGGGGTACAATGGACACCGGAAAGGGGTCCTCCGTGCCCAGCCTGCTCCTCGACAACGCCCTCGCGGGCCTTCATTCCCATCCCGGCCTCCGGGAGGGTGACCGCGTGCTCTGCGCCATGTCCGGGGGGATCGACAGCTCGGTCATGGCCGCCCTGCTCCACCGGGCCGGCTTCGACGTGGTGGGCGTCTCCATGCAGCTCTTCGACAAGACCCGCGGCGGCACCCAGCCGGAGACCGAAGGGAAGTGCTGCACCCTCGACGATTTCCAGGATGCCCGCCGGGTGGCGTTCCAGATGGGTTTCCCCCACTACGTGCTGGATCTGGAAGGGCCCTTCCGGGCCACGGTGATCGACCCCTTCGTGCGGGACTACCTGGCGGGGGAGACCCCCAGCCCCTGCATCCGCTGCAACCAGCACCTGAAGTTCCGCGCCCTGCTGGATTCCGCCACCGACATGGGCTGCGCCTTCGTGGCCACGGGCCACTACGCCCGCATCACCCGGGACGCGGCGGGCTACCACCTGCTCAAGGCCACGGACCCCGTGAAGGACCAGAGCTACTTCCTCTTCACCCACGACCAGGCCAGTCTGGCCCGGACCCTGTTCCCCCTGGCGGGGCTGGCCAAGCCCGAAGTGCGCCAGCTGGCCCGGGACCTGGATCTCCACCTGGCCGAGAAGGCCGAAAGCCAGGAGATCTGCTTCGTGCCGGAACGGTACGACCGGTTCATCGACGCCGAAGGCCTGGCCCCGGCCCAGGCGGCCCCGGGCCCCATCCGCCACCTGGATGGCCGGGTCCTGGGGACCCACGCCGGCTACTGGCGCTTCACCATCGGCCAGCGCAAGGGCATCGGCGTGGCCCACGGGGAGCCGCTGTTCGTCGTGCGGGTGGACCCCGCCACCGACACCGTGTGGGTGGGCGAGGAGCGCCACCTCCTGGGTTCCTCGCTCACCGCCCGCGACGTCTCCTGGTGCGGGCCCGTGCCCGCGGGACCCCTTCCCTGCCGCGCCCGGATCCGCTCCCGGGGAACCGAGGCCGAGGCCGAAGTCCATCCCCTGGAGGGCGGCCGGGTGCGGGTGGAATTCCGCGAACCCCAGCGGGCCATCGCCCCCGGCCAGGCCGTGGTCTTCTACCTCGGTGAAGAAGTGGCCGGCGGAGGCTGGATCGAGCGGGCAGTACAGGGATAATGGATGCCTGTGGCAGCCCCCACGGTGCCGGATCTGGAGTCGATGTGCGCGGGTTCCTCAGGATAGTGGCCCTGGCGGTTTGTGCGGCCTTGGCGGCAGGACAGCCTGAACCCGGCCGCCGGCCCTTCGTCCTGCTGGGCGCGGACCAGGGACTCTCCGCAGGTGCGGTGGTGTGCATGGCCCAGGACCGGGACGGCTTCCTTTGGATGGGTTCCGAGAACGGCCTGCTGCGGTACGAGGGCGACCACAGCCGCCAATGGAGCGCCGAGGACGGCCTGCCCTCCTCCACGGTGCCGCGGCTCCTGGCCACGCCCGACGGCCTCCTGTGGGCCGGAACGCTGCGTGGCCTCGTGGTGTTCAAGGACGGGCGCTTCCACCGGACCACCTTCGACGGCAAGCCCTACGTGGGTTCGACGGGCGACCTCGCCTATGACCGGACCGGCCGGGTGTGGCTCTACACGCCGGAGGGCCTCGCCCGGCAGCGCCAGGGCCTCGACTTCGAATTCCTGCCCTGGAAGCCCCCCAGCAGCGTCTACTGCGTCACCGCCGGCCCCCGCAGCGGCGACATCCACGTGGCCGGCCAGTTCGGCATCCAGGTGTTCCACGAGGACGGCACCACCGAGACCTGGGGCCCCTCCCTGGGCCTTCCCCCCAAAGGTCCCGTGTTCGCCCTCGAGGATGGCAAGGGCCGCCTCTGGGCCGGTTCGGGCAACATCCTGGTGATGAAGGCCCCGGGTGAGGACCGCTTCACGGACCAGTCCGCCCGCCTCGCGGCCAACATCTCGCCCAACGGCCAGCCCTTCCTGGACCGGGACGGGTCCGTGTGGATCGCCACCCAGAATGGGGCCCAGCAGCTGGACGGAGAACGCCTGGACGCTTCGCGTGGGCTCCCCTTCCGCTGGGTGCGCACGGTGTTCCGCGACCGGGAGGGCTCGCTCTGGGTCCTGGGTCCCGGGTTGGCCCACATGCTGGGCCGTGCCCGGGTGCAGAACTACCCCCTCAGCCAGGGCGACTCGGGCGAGGTGGTGTGGTTCATGCTCCGCGACGCCCAGGGGCGCATGATCGCCGCCACGGACAACGGCGCGGTGCGCATGGAGGCCGCGGGGCCGCGCACCATTCCCGGAACCGGGGGCTGGCGCATCAAGGGCATGGCCCTGGACCGCACCGGCACGCTCTGGATGGTCAACACCCGGGGACCCACGCTCTGGCTCCGGCCGGGGCAGACCTCGGCGGAGGTGGCCCCCCTGGGGGAGGCCGGAATGGGCGCCAACAGCGTCTATGTGGATGCCAAGGGGACGGTGTGGTTCGGCAACACGGTCCAGGGGATCCACCGCTGGGATCCCGCCGCGCGCAGGGCGGTCCAGGACGTGCCGCCCGCCTTCGCGGGCCGCAAGGAGCTGGGTGTCTACGAATTCCATGAGGACCCCCAGGGCAGGCTCTGGGCCGGGGCCGACGGCGGCATCCTGGTGCGGGAATCCGGCGGCCAGTGGAAGCTGTACAAGGACAAGACCGACATGCGGATCCGCGGCATGGCCATCCTCCCCGACGGCACCGCCTGGATCCACGCGGAGGAACCCGGAGGCATCACCCACGTTCGCCTCGCCAGTGAGGGCCTGCAGGTCCTGGAACGGCGCATCCGGGGCTGGGGCCTGGCCAGCAACATGGTCTACGCCGTGCGCCGCGATTCCCGGGGGCACATCTGGGTCACCACGGACAAGGGCCTGGACCGGGTCGATCCCCCCCTGCACGTGGGCCGCCACGACGGCATGCTCAGCGAGGACTGCTCCGTGAGCGCCATGCTCGTGGAGGAGAGCATCGTCTGGATCGGAACCTCCAGCGGGCTGGTGCGCTACGACGGAACCGGGGCCATGGCCCAGTCGGCCGCGCCCCGGGCCCACATCATGCAGGCCACCTTCGGCAAGCGCGTCCTGGAACCGCCCTTCGGCCTCACGGATCCGGTCCCCTTCGAGGACGGCACCGTGGACTTCCGGGTGGCCGCCCCCACCTACCTCAACCGCCAGGAGGTCCGCTTCCAGGTGCGGCTCCAGGGTCTCGAGGACGGCTGGCGCGACTTGGATGGCAACCAAGTCCACCTTCCGGCCCTGCGCGAAGGCCGCTACCGCTTCGAGGTGAGGGC
>DBME01000343.1 GCA_002298155.1 Holophagaceae bacterium UBA706
TCCACAGCCCATGGACCTGCCGGAGGAGGTCCGTGCCCTCCAGGAGGTGGCGGGAGGCGGGGGTGGCCGGGGGCACTGGGGCCTGGGCCTTGGCCTCCATATAATCCAAGCGGAGGCGCAGCAGCGGAGGCGCCTCCCGCTGGAGGCCGTCCAGGGCCAGGTCCAGCATGCCGTCGGCGCCTTCCGGGTAGCGGGCGAGGACTTCCGCCAGGTGGGCGTACAGGTCCTCCGGGAGGGACTGCCCGCCCTGGATCCGGGAATCCCAGGCGGCGAACCCCCGGCGTTGGACCAGGGGATGGAGGATGGCCAGCCGGCACAGGGCCCGCACCAGGGTCGGGGCCCCGTGGCGGTGGGCGATGGCCATGTCGGTGCGCACGAATTCCCGGGCCAGGAAGGGCTGGAACTGCCTGACCATCCACCGGGCGCAAGGCCGGGTGAAGATACGGAAGAGGTTCCGCCACCCCCCGGTCCCGCGGTGGTCCCGGGCCCGGGTCTCCAGGTGGAGGTGGACCCGGTACCAATAGGCGGCCAGCCGCTTGGCCTGGAGGTTGAGCCAGCCCTGGTAGTCCGACCAGAACACGGTTTCCCACTCCGTCACCGCCTGCAGTTCCCGCAACCCCAGGCACAGCATCGGATAGATCCCGATATACCAGTGGTAGCGGTTCCAGCCGAAGAGTCCCCACCGGGGCACGCCGGTGAGTTCCACGCTCCAGGCGTCCGGTGCGAGGATCAGGCGGGCCCGGGGTCCCTGCCATGCCGCCCGGGCGGCTTCCAGGTGCGTCTCCAGGACTGGAGCCTCCCCGGGCTCTAGGACCCGCCCCGGCGGGCCGGAAAAGGACATGAAGGCGGTGCGGATCCCCTCCAAGGTGTTGATGAGCAGGAAGATCCCCACCAACAGGGCCGGGAACCGGCACCAGGGAAGGGGCAGGATGACCAGAAGGGCACCCAGGAGCCCGATGAACACAAGGCCCAGGAAGGGGGCGATGGCGGCCATTCCGAACAAGGCAGCAGAGCGGATGCGGTCCTCAATCCAATTCAAGCAATTAACCTCTTATAAAAATATCTTCCACCTTCTCTGTGCCGCAAGGAAACAATTCATGGGATTTCAGCATTTCAATAAAGATCCCGTCACCACCACCGCGCCATGCACTTCCGGCCTTAACGTTTCTTAACGTTTTGCCAATGGTTTCAGGCTTTTCCCTACGCTTTCGCATCGCGTGGAACGTTCCCCACAATTGCACCGTTTTTTTACCCATGGATGCCATATGGCGTATGCCTATTTCATGCAATCATGAGGCTCAAACCCTGGGCATTTGTCGCATGGGGAACATTCGTGTTAAGTTTATTAAAATCTGAGGTGGAATGATGAGTTACAAGCCCCGCGAAGCGGGCATGGCCATAGAGAACCCAGCCGCACTCAAACAGCCGAGCATTCTCGACAAATGTTCCGCATTCCGGATTCCGGACGATCTGAAGGCGATGGGTATCTATCCCTACCACCGGATCATCGAGACCGGCCAGGACACGGAAGTCACCGTCAACGGCCAGCGGATGCTGATGCTGGGCTCCAACAGCTACCTCGAACTGACCACCCATCCCCGGATCAAGGAACGGGCCGCCGAAGCCGTGCGGCTGTACGGCACCGGCTGCGCCGGCTCCCGGTTCCTCAACGGGACCCTGCCCATCCACGTGGAACTGGAGCGCAAGCTCGCCGCCTTCGTGGGCAAGGAGGCCGCCCTGGTCTTCCCCACGGGGTTCCAGACCAACACCGGCGTCATCTCCAGCCTGGTCCACAAGGGCGAGTACATCGTCGGCGACAAGTACATCCACGCCTGCATCATGGACGGCTGCATGCTCAGCCACGGCTCCCTGGTGCGGTACGACCATAACAACATGGGCGATCTCGAGGAGAAGCTGGCCAAGATCCCCGCCCATGCCCCCAAGCTCATCGTCACCGACGGCGTGTTCTCCATGGAAGGCGACATCTGCGACCTTCCGGGGATCGTCAAGCTGGCCGGGATGTACGGCGCGCAGGTCATGGTCGACGATGCCCACGGCATCGGGGTCCTCGGCCCCGGCGGCGCGGGAACGGCGGCCCACTTCGGCCTCACGGACCAGGTGGACCTGATCATGGGCACCTTCTCCAAGTCCCTGGCGGCCATCGGCGGCTTCATCGCCGGCAGCGAACGGACCATCAACTACCTCATGCACATGGCCCGGCCCTACGTGTTCTCGGCCTCAGCCTCCCCGGCCAGCGTGGCCGCGGTGCTGGCCGCCCTGGAAGTCATGGCCGAGGAGCCCGAGCGCCTCGACCGCCTTTGGGAGAACACCCGGTTCCTCAAGAAGGGCTTCGACGAGATCGGCTACGACACCGGCCGCAGCGAGACCCCGGTCATCCCCCTCATGGTGGGCGAGTTCGACCTGTGCCTGAAGATGTGGCAGTACCTCCAGGAGGCGGGGATCTTCGTGAACCCCGTGGTGCCCCCGGCGGTGCCCCAGGGCCGCAGCCTCATCCGCATCTCGGTCACCGCGGGGCACACCCGCGAGCAGCTCTCCTGGGCGCTTGAAGTGTTCGAGAAGGCCGGGAGGCACTTCGGCCTCTTCGAGCAAGGCGCATGACCTCTGGAATCCAGGTCCGGCCAGCGGCGGGAAAGAAGGACATCGAGGCGTTCATCCGCTTCCCCTTCAGCCTCCATGCCCCTGGCTCCCACTGGGTTCCGCCCCTGCTCCTGGAACGGCGCGAGTTCCTCGATCCCCTGAAGAACCCCGTATTCGAATATGCAAAAATCCAACCTTTCCTCGCCCTGCGCGACGGCAAGGTGGTGGGCACCATCGCCGCCGTGCGCAACGACCGCTACGGTCAGTTCCACCCCGAGGAGGCCCACGTGGGGTTCTTCGGGCTGTACGAGTGCGTGGATGACCAGGCCGTCGCCAACGCGCTCCTGGATGCCGCCACCTCCTGGCTCCGCGAGCAGGGAAAGACGGTCGCCCGGGGCCCCGTGAACCTCACCACCAACGACGTGGTGGGCCTCCTTGTGGACGGGTTCGAGGACGACAACACCATCATGATGCCCTTCAACCCCGCCTACTACGGCGGGCAGCTGGAAGCCGCCGGCTTCACCAAGGCCAAGGACGTCTTCGCGTGCTACCTGGCCCGGGAAGTGTGCGAGGACCGCCTCACCGCCCTGGCGACGCGCCTGGAGCGCAATGGCCGCATCCGCGTGCGCCCCATCGACATGAGCCGATGGCGGCACGAACTGGATTTCGTGAGGAACACGTATAACGTGGCCTGGGCCAACAACTGGGGCTTCGTGCCCTGGACGGACCGGGAACTGGAATTCATCGCCAAGGAGCTCAAGCCCCTGGTGGATACCCGCTTCGCCCTCATGGCCGAGGTGGACGGCGAGCCCGCCGGCTGCATCATCTCCATCCCCGACGCCAACCAGGCCCTGAAGCTCGCCAACGGCAAGCTGCTGCCCCTGGGCCTCGCGAAGATCCTCTGGAAGCTCAAGGTCTCGGGCTGCACCCGGCTCCGCACCATGGTCATGGGGGTCCTCCCCAAGTTCCGCCGGCGCGGCCTGGACATGCTCATGGTCCACTACACCATCAAGGCCTCCGGCCCCGCCCACTACCATGGCGCCGAGCTGGGCTGGGTCCTGGAGGACAATCAGGCCCTCCTGAGCCCCCTGTACCAGTTGGGAGCCGAGCGGACCAAGACGTACCGCGTGTACGACCGAGCCACCTAGATGCGGGTCCTGGTCACCGGCGGCCACGGGTTCATCGGTTCGCACGTTTGCGAGCGCCTGATCGTGCGGGGCCACCAGGTGCGCATCCTGGCCCGCCCGGGCAGCGACCTGTCCCACCTTTCCGGCCTGGAGGTGGAAACCGCCCGGGGCGACCTGTCCGATCCCGGAAGCCTGCCGGCGGCCCTGGACGGCATCACGCGGGTCTACCACCTGGCGGGGGCCCTCAAGGGCTTCCGGGAAGCGGACCTCATGGCGGTGAACCGCGACGGCACGCGCAACCTGGTGGCGGCCTGCGGCCCCGGCCTCGAACGCTTCATCCTGGTGTCCAGCCTCGCCGCCGCCGGCCCCAGCCCCGGCGGGTTCACCCCCCGGGAGGACGACGCCCCGCCCACCCCCCTCACCTGGTACGGCCACAGCAAATTGGAAGCCGAGCGGGTCGTCCGGGAATCCGGCCTGCCCTCGGTGATCCTCCGGCCCCCGGTGGTCTTCGGTCCCCGGGACCGGGACGTGCTGTCCTACTTCAAGATCGCCCAGAAGGGCTTCCTGCCGGTTCCCGGCACGATGCAGCGCTACTACTCCCTGATCTACGCCCCCGACCTGGCCGAAGGCATCCTGAAGGCCGGCGACACCCCCCTCCCCACCGGCGAGACCCTGGCCCTGGTGAACCCGGAGCCGGTGACCTGGCTCGACCTGGGCCGGCACATCGCCAAGGCCCTGGGCCGGAAGGGCCGGGAACTCCACCTGCCCGAGGGGGCCATCCGCTTCGCCGGCGGCGCCGCGGACCGGATCGCCCGGCTCCGGGGCCGGCCCGAGATCTTCTCGTCGCAGAAAGTCCTGGAGATGCTCGCCCCCGCCTGGGTGGCCAGCGGCGCCCGGGCCCGCAAGCTGCTGGACTGGACCCCCTCCACCCCTCTGGATCAGGCCCTGTGGCAGACGGTCCGCTGGTACCGGGACCATGACTGGCTCTGAACGCCCCTTCGGCCTGAAGGGCCCCCTGGGCTCCTGGCGGACCATGGACCGCTGGGTGGTGGGCTATGCCCTGGCCACCCTGCCCCTCCTGGGCTACGGCTGGCTCCGGGGCTATGCCGGCTGCGCCGCCCAGGCCGGGGTCAGCCTCCTGGTGATCGCGGGCTGCCTGCTCACCGCGCGGTGGACCCGGGACACGACCCGGGCCCTGCCCACGGTGATCCGCCTCTTCTACGCGCCGATCATCTACTGGTGCTTCTACCACCAGGTCCAGACCCTCTGGCCCCTCTTCCACGCCGCGCCCCTGGATGCGCACATGGCCTGGGCCGAGCAGCGCCTCTTCGGGTGCCAGCCCTCCCTGGCCTTCCACGCCGCCATGCCCTACCGCGCCCTTTCCGAAGTGCTGTGCTTCGCCTACCTGGCCTACTACTTCTTCACCCCGGTGGTGGGCTTCACCGCCCTGTTCCGGTCCGGGTACGAGACCGCCGAACGCATCGTCACCGCCGCCACCGCGACCTTCTTCCTGTGCTACGCCTTCTTCTGGCTTTTCCCCACGGTGGGCCCCCACTTCTGGTTCCCGCCCGCCGTGGGCCCGCAGCTCTACGACGGCTACGTGTTCAACCACGCCCTCTTCGCCTTCACCAGCGGCGGCGAGATCCGCGGCGGGGCCTTCCCCTCGTCCCACATCGCCGTGGCCGTGCTGTTCACGCTGTGGGCGCGCAAGGAGGTGAAGGTCATCTTCCCCGCCCTGGCCGCCGTGACCTCCGTGATGCTCCTGAGCGTGGTCTACCTAAGGGCCCACTACCTCCNNCCCCGCCGGTCTCCTCACCGGCGTGGTGGCCTACCTCATCAGCCGCCGCCTCCTGCCTGCCAGGATGACCTAGAAAGAGCCCCAGAAAAGGCAGGCAACGCCTGCCCCCAGTCATTCGGCTTTTTCTCCTCGGCGATCCTCGGTTCCCCGG
>DBME01000202.1 GCA_002298155.1 Holophagaceae bacterium UBA706
TCGAAGGGCTTGGCCAGGTAGTCCGCGACGCCGTCCTTGAGCGCCTGGGCGGCGCTTTCGATGGACCCCCGGGCCGTCATGAGGATCATGGGCGGGGGATCGGGAAGGGCCTGGACCTCCTTCAGCAGGTCGAGGCCGGTGCCGTCCGGCATGTAGATGTCGCAGAGCACGAGGTCCGGGCGCCGGTTCCGCAAGGCCGTGCGCGCCGCAGCCAGGTCTTCGGCCCTCACCACCCGGTGCCCCGACTTCTCCAGGGCGAGGGCGGCCATTTCCCGGATGGCAAGGTCGTCGTCCACTACGAGAACCCACGTCATTCCGCCCCCTGGAACAGCGGAAGCCTAACACGGAAAACGCTTCCGCCTTCAGGGCCCGCCGCGGCCTCCACCTCGCCCCCATGCCAGGCGACCACCTCCGCCACCAGGGCGAGCCCCAGGCCGAGCCCGGGCGCCAGCGCCTTGGTGCTGCCGCGCACGAACCGGCCGAAAATGCGCTCCCGCNNCGGGCCCCTGGTCGGCCACCTCCAGCAGGGCCATGCCGCCCTCCCGCCGGAGGCCCACGGCCACCGGGGCCCCTTCCGGCGAAAACTTAACGGCGTTCGCCACGAGATTCTCAAGGACCCTTTCCAGCAGCACCGGATCCCCCAGCACCCGCAGGCCGCCGGCGACCTCCGAAGCGATCTCCCGTCCCGTGCCCGCCCGGAGGAAGGCGAGCCGCTCCCCGCACAGCGCGGAAAGGTCCAGGGGCCGTGCATCCCGGTGGAAATCCCGGAGCCCCAGGCGCTCCATGTAGAGGAGCGCGTCCACCATCTGTGTGAGTCGGGAGGCCTCGGCGACCACCATGCCGGCGACCCGATTCCGTTCCTCCACGGAGAGGTCGAACTGGGCCAGGAGCTGGGCCAGCCCCTTCACGGAGGTCAGGGGGGTCTTGAGTTCGTGGGCCACGACCCGCCGGGCCTCGGCATCCTGGCTCCGGGTCTCGGCCTGGAGGGCCTGCAGGCGTTCCAGTTCCGCGATGCGCGAGTGGGCGTCGCCCATGTCCCGCCCGGCCCGGCGCATGCGCAGCAGCTCCGCCAGGGCCGCCACCAGCGCCAGGGGCAGGAGCATGGAGAACGGGGCCAGTTCCACGCGCAGGAAAGCCAGGGCCGCCGCGGACAGCAGCGGAGGCGCCAGGAACACGCCGGGGGCGAGGAACCGCAGCACCCTGCCCTTCGCCCCGATCAGGAAGGCCCCCAGCAGGGCCAGGCCGCAGGCCAGCAGGGCATCCGCCAGCGGGGGGGCCTCCCGCAGCAGATCCCCGGACAGGATGGCCTCGGCCGCCACCGCCTCCACCAGGACCCCAGGGTCGGGGGAGCCGTCCCGGGACCGGGGCGACACGAACCGGTCGCCGACGCCGGCGGCGCTGATGCCGATGAAGACCACCCGCTGCCGCAGCAGGTCGCCGGAGCCCATCGCCAGGACACTGGCGGCGCCCGCCGCCGGGACGGGCCAGGTGCGGAAGCCGGGCCGGAGGGTCACGCCGACGGGAATGGGCCGATCCGGCTCGTCGAGGCGCGCCGCCGCAANNGCCTTTCTCCCCGCTGCTTGGTGGACGAGAACCGGCGCACCACGCCGTCGCGGTCCAGATCGAAACTCACGTGCCCCACGGAGCCGGCGCGCAGCAGCCGGTTCGGAAGCACCCACGCCCCGGCGTCATCCACACCCGCGGCCATGAGCACCGGCCCCCGCTCCAGGGCGCGCGCCAGCTCCGCGTCCCCGGCCCGCTTCTCGGGGAGCAGCAGATCGATGACCACGGCCTTGGCCCCCGCGTCGAACGCCGCCTGGACCAGACGCGCAAGGCGCGCGCGGTCCCAGGGCCAACTTCCCTCCGCGCGCAGGGCCTCCTCGTCGATGAGGACCACCGCGACCCGGGCCGCCGGCCTCGACGGGAGGCTTCGCAGCAGAGCGTCCCGGAGGAGGAGTTCCGCCGGATCCAGAGCCCCCGTCACGCGCAGGGCCAGGACGCCGGCCAGGACCAGGGCGGACCAGAGCGCTTTCAGGGGAGGGTCTCCTTTCCAAGGAAGGTCATGGGGTCCTCAGGGGCGGTACATGAGGGAGAGCCCGAGCTGGGTCCTGGGGGCGCCGTCGTTCAGCCCCGCGCTGAAGGAGGCGCCCAGGGTGAAGGGGTACCGGAGGCTGCGGTACACATCCAGCGTGAGTTCCCTGGGGGCGGGCGTTCCCGGGTAGAGGGCGCCCTTGCCCAGGCAGGCCAGGGCGACCTTGGAGCGCAGGCCCTGGTAGGAAAGCCCCAGGCCCGCCGTATAGATGCCGCGCCGGACGGGTTCACCCGCCGCATCCCGGTCCGACGAACTCTGGATCCACCCGCCGTAGGCCGAGACCTGGATCCGGTCCCACCGGTGGTGGACCGCCAGGAAGCCGCCCACGTCCGTGAGCCCCGTGCCCAGGCCCTTGTCGCTGCTCGCGGTGGGCAGCTTCACGGCAAGGCCCCCGTCCACCGCGAAACCACCCAGCGTCTCGGGCAGGATCCGGCGCATGCCCCGCACAAGGACGTCACCCATGCCGGTGATGGTGCGGTTCTGGCCATTCTCCGGAAGTTCCAGCCGGAGGTAGGGGACGGTCACGCTCAGATCGTACCGGATGGAGGCGAGGCCCACCGTCCCGTAGGCCATGTCCAGCCGGTTCGACGCCCCCAGGCCGTAGTCGCCTTGCCGGCGCCCGAGTCCGGCCTCCAGGTAGGTGGCGGCCTGGGCCCCGAGCGCTGCCGGCGCAAGCGCGGCCAGCACCGCGAGGCACCCGGGTCCCCAACCCGCCACGCGGGAATGGGCCATGGAACGGATGGTGGCGCGGTACCCCAAGAACGGCTCCCTTCCCCAGGCGAAGGTCCAACGATTTCACATGATGACCACATCAGCCGGAACCATGGCGATCACCTCAAAGATCCTTGCCCTGGGCCGGCCCCGCCAGGAATTTCTGGGGCGGCGGTGGCGTCGGAGGGCCGGGTGTTATTGAGGGATTCAACGATGATGCTCCCGCCGCCCTCCGGTCAGGTGGCGGAAAAGATTTGGCTCTCCGGAACGAAGGCGGCAATCATCCTTCAACGGAGCGGCGGCCATGGCCTTGGAGGGGATCACAGCGGACGGGAAGCGCCTTTTCCTGGCGCGGGCCCTGCGGATGTTCTCCTACGGCCTGCTTTCGGTGGTGCTGGTCATCTACCTGTCCGGGCTGGGCTTCAGCGACGGCCGCATCGGGCTCCTCCTCACCCTGACCCTGGTGGGCGACACCCTGGTCTCCCTGTGGATGACGACCCGCGCGGACCGCATCGGCCGCAAGGGCATGCTCATGGCCGGCGCCGCGCTCATGACCGCGGCGGGGATCCCCTTCGCCCTGAGCGGGAACTTCACCGTGCTCCTGGTGGCGGCGACCCTGGGGGTCATCAGCCCGTCCGGGAACGAGGTGGGTCCCTTCCTGGCCATCGAGCAGGCCTCCCTTTCCCAGGTGGTGGCCGATGGGCGGCGCACGTCGGTCTTCGCGTGGTACAACCTCACGGGGTCCTTCGCCACGGCCTGCGGAGCCCTGGTGGGCGGCTGGACGGCCCAGGTCCTGCAGCGCTCCGGCATGGCGCCCGTGGCCAGCTACCGGATCCTGGTCTTCGGCTATGCGGCCTTCGGGATGGCCCTGGCGGTCCTGTTCGCGGGGATGTCGAGGGCCATCGAGGCCCCGGTGGCCGCCGTCCCCGGAAACCGCTGGGGCCTGCACCGCTCGCGCAAGGTGGTCCTCAAACTCTCGGCCCTGTTCTCCCTGGACGCCTTCGCCGGAGGCTTCGTCATCCAGAGCATCGTCGCCTACTGGTTCCACCTGCGCTTCGGGGTGTCGCCGGGGACCCTGGGTTCCATCTTCTTCGTGGCCAACATCCTGGCCGGGTTCTCGGCCCTGTACGCCGTGCGCATCGCCGAGCGCATCGGCCTGGTGGAGACCATGGTCTTCACCCACATCCCCTCCAACATCCTCCTCATCCTCGTGCCCCTCATGCCGAACCTCCCCCTCGCCATCGCGGTCCTCCTCCTGCGGTTCAGCATCTCCCAGATGGACGTGCCCACGCGCCAGTCCTACACCATGGCCGTGGTGAGCCCCGACGAGCGTTCCGCCGCGGCCGGCGTCACCGGCATCGCCCGCACCACCGGCGCCTCCGTCTCCCCCGTGATTGCCGGCCACCTCCTGGCCGTGCCGGCCCTTGCGGGAGCACCGTTCCTCATCGCGGGGACGCTCAAGATCCTCTACGACGTGCTGCTGTACCGGAGCTTCAAGAAGACCTGAAGCCTGAAGCCGCCCAGGGACGGATCAAGAAAGCGAACCGCCTCGTCCACAGCCCTCATCTTTGTGACCTGGAAAAAGACCGAAATTCCACACCCCGGTCCAACCAACCCTCACGGAGTGGCTATAATCTACCGATGACCTGTGGGAGGGTCGCCATGACCTCCTTCAGTGCAAGGTGATAGGCATGTGGATGCGGCGCTCCCCGGAGCGCTCTTTGTAAACGGCAAACCCGCGGCGACGCGGGGACGCAAAGCCAGTGCCCCAACGGGGTCGAACGGTTGCCTGAAGCGCGGAATCCATCCTTCTGCCCTTCACCATCCCCCCGTGGCCGGCCTTGGCGTGAGGCGCTACGGTGATGGACAGCAACCCTCAGAAACGAACGGCCGAAGCCGCCGACCGGAACCTCCCGGTGGCCGGCGACGTCGCCTACGCATGGAGCCCTTCATGCAGCAGGATCTGAGGGCCGAGGATCTCATCGTCACGGAGCAGGACGGCAGCCGCAGCATCAACCATGACCTGCTGAAGGAATATGGCCTCTACAACCTGCCCAAGCCGATCATGCGCAGCGCGCTGATGGTCTATTACGAGAATGCCAAGCGTCAGGGCACGCGGGCGGCGCAGTGGGTCAACACCTTCATCACGCTTTCCAACGCCATCACGCGGTTCCCCCGGGAGATCGCCATCAATTTCACCCGCGGCGAGGTCTACCAGCGGAACATGGAGTCGCTGCGGCGCTTCTCCAAGTAGCTCAAAGGATGGCGCAGCGCGTGGAAGGCTTCCGGGGCTTGGCCTGGGCGGCGGGTTCCTTGCGCTCCTCTGCTGGCGCAGCCGGTGCTGCCCCTTCCTGGGGTCCAACCGCCGCCCAGGCCTGGGTGAGGTTTTCGGCCGCCCGGATGCGAAGGCTCCTGGCGGAGAGGAGGTCGTCGCCATCCTCGGGCGCGACCTGGTCCAAACCCGGGGCAGCGGCAGGCAACGGGTCGATGCTGTCCAGGAAGAAGAAGGCGCCATCACCCGTGGCCCCGCCCGATCCGAAGGTCGCGGAGCGGAACCGGCCCCGCACCGGCACCAGTTCGACCTCCGCAGCCCCAAGGCGCACCTGGAACTGCATGAGGGCGTAGGCCGGTCTGTCCGCTCGCCCCTCCCGCCAGACCTTGAGGCGGAGCGTATGGCCATCCAGGGGGATCTGACCGTCGGTCAGGTGGAAGTGGAGAGCGCCCCCCTGCACCAGGGGGAGACCCTCAGCCGGCAGCACCCCCAGGGTCTCGGGGTCGTCATCCCGGTGGACCCGGGCGCGCACGGGGCTCGCCGTCCGCCCCCAGGAACCCACCCGCACATCCTGTTCCCAGGTGTTGGCCAGATACACGTCCATGGCGCCCAGACCCTGCGCCCCGGTGAAAAGCCCCGCCGCGAGGAGGGTGGTGAAACAGGTTCTTCGTAGATTCATCATGCGATCCCATGTCCTATGACCTATACATACGTCGCTCCTCCCCCCGGTTCCCGCGAAATGCACGGGGACCCCGGGGCCCTTCCCTTCCATCAGCTTTCCCTGAGGTTCAGGAGCCCAAGGCGTCGAGCCGGTCCTTCAGTTCGCCGATGGAGTAGGGCTTGGGTAGCAACGTGACGCCCGCGTTGGCGGACACGAGGTCCAGGGCGCCCTGGTCCACGCGGCCCGTGGCCAGGAGGACCGGCAAGGCGGGGAAGGCTTCGCGAAGGCGCGTCAGGGTGCCGGTTCCGCCCATCCCCGGCATGTTCACATCCAGCAGCACCACGTCGGCCGGATAGCCTTCCTCCAGCTTCGCCAGGGCCTTCTCCCCGCTGACCACGCCCTCGGCGCTGTGGCCCAGCACTTCCAGGATGGCCAGGGCGGAGCCCATCACCAGGTCGTCGTCGTCCACCACCAGCAC
>DBME01000391.1 GCA_002298155.1 Holophagaceae bacterium UBA706
GCAGCGGCGATTCGGAATACATCATGCCCTGGTCCAGGTCCATGCGCCGGGGCGCGGGCTCGGGATCCACATCGAGGAACTCGGGGGGGCCGGTGATCTTGTCGAACTCCAGCGAGATCTCCAAGGGAGGCAGGGGCGCCTTGGGCGGAGCCGGGACCGCGCCACGGGGGGGCATGATGAGGGGGAGCGATCCCTTGGCGGCGGGCGCCGGCGCCGGTGGGGGGGGTGGCGCGGGGGCGGCCGGCTTCACCGTCAAGGGGAGCCTTCCGGCGGTGAGGGTCAACGCGCCCAGTGCCCAGAGGGTGACGATGAACCTGCCGGCTTCCTCCTCCTGGAGGTTGCTCAGCGAAAGGAAGGTCTCGAAGCTGATGGGGTCGGAGGACAGGAAGGAGAGCGCGTAGGCCGTGCCCGGGGTCAGGGGCAGATCGCTGAGGGTCTCGACCAGATCCCGGTTCCCCTCCCAGCGCCAATCGGTCTCGGTGCCCAGGATTTCCAAAAGATCCGTGAGGTAGTGGCATTCCTGGAAGGTGTTCCACACGAAGTGGCGGTGCTGCAGCTTGAACTGGAGATCCTGCTCCAGCTGCCGTTCCAGGGAGGTGGCGTGCCATTCCCAGGAGAGCACGGGATGCTCCAGGGCATGGATCATGATCTGTTCCTGGAGGGACTGGAGATGCGAATCGCGCTCATCCAGGTTCATCATCCCCCACTGGATGACCTTCTCGCCCAGGCGGTAGCGCTCCTCGTTGGCCAGAAGCTCGCTCAGGGCGGGGAAGTCCAGGATGCCCTGGCGCAGGAGGTAGTTGCCGAACTGCTCGCCGGCGGCGTCGCTCTTGAGATGGACCAGTTCGCCCTTGCTGAAGTAGAGCCGGCGCACCCCGTCGTTCTGCTCAAGGACGAGCTCTCCGTCTGCGGATTCCTGCCGCAGGGCACCCAACAGGACGGGCAGGTTCTTGATGGGAGCGGGCACGGTCGGGTCATCTCCAGGATGGGAAGGATGCATGCAGGGCTTGCAATAAGCTCATTATATTCAGGCCGGGCTTCACGGCGCGCTAGAATTGATGCTCGCTTTACTATAGATGATGGTGACCGGAGCGTTGTCCCGGGGCAATCAAGGGAAAGGAAGGAAATACGTTGGTGGATGTCCATTGAAGCGGTCCGTGAGGAAACCCACACCCCTTGAAGCCAAGCTGGGCTATGTCTTCCGGGACGAATCCCTTCTGAGGACGGCCCTGACGCCGCCCTCCGCCGGTATAACCCCCGACAACCAGCGCCTGGAGTTCATGGGGGATTCCGTCCTCCACCTGTGTGTCTCCCTCCTGGTGTACCGGGAGCACCCCGCTTGGCCCGAAGGGTCCCTCTCGAAGCTCCGCGGCCTCATGGTGTGCACGGACGCCCTCCACACCTGGGCCCTGGACCTGGGCGTGGAGCTGGAACGCGGCCCCCGGTCCCTGCGCAGGACCTCCGCCAACCTCCGCAACGCCCTGGCCGACGCCATGGAGGCACTCCTGGCCGCCATCTTCCTGGACCAGCAGGGCAGCGGGGGCAACCCCCTCGACACGGTCCTGCCCATCATCGAGCACCGGTTCCTGGAGCAGATCCGCGCCGCCTACGTGGGCGTCTGGGAGAAGCTGGACAGCAAGACCACGCTGCAGGAACGCCTGGCCACCCTCGGACTTCCGCCGCCCCGCTACGACCTCACGGAGCGGGCCGGACCCGACCACGCCCCCACCTTCACCGTCAAGGCGACGGCCGGCGATTTCGAAGCCACGGGCTCGGCGGGGACGCTCAAACGCGCGCAGATGGAGGCGGCCCGCATCCTGCTCGAAGCCCTTCCCGGCGCCTGATCGTCGCCGCCGGCACCACCGTTCGCGCCGAAGACCCCCCCAAAGCCGGCCGCATCGGTTACCATCGGCAATGCCGTTTGAGGATTGAAGATCCCTTGAAGATCCTGCCAACTCTTAACATCCAGAATGGAATGGCCGTGCCCATCGTGGGTGACGGCTCTGAACCCGCGGATCTCCTGGCCCTGGTGACCCGCCTCCTGGAGCTGGGTTCCCATCGCCTGGCCCTCGTCGACGTGGACGCCGCCCGGGGGCATGGCAACAACCGCGAGCTCATCGCCCGGGCCATCCAGCGGTTCCACGCGGGCCGGCCCAAGGCCTGCATCCAGGTGGGGGGCGGCATCCGCAGTTCCGACCAGGCCCAGTTCTTCCTGGACAACGGCGCCACGTGGCTCACCGTGGGCACGATCCTGCAGCGGTCGCCCGTGATGGTGGACCAGCTCCTGGCGCGCTTCCGGGAGCACCTCACGGCCGCGGTCGACGCCCGGGAGGGCGAGGTCCTCGCCTCCGGTTGGGGCGGCACCAGCGGCCAGAAGCTCACCGCCGCCGGCGGGCGCATCGCCGAGTTCGGCTTCAAGCGGCTCCTCTTCATGGACATCCCCCAGGCTGCCGGCGCGCAGCCCGACTTCGCCAGCGCCCGCCTCCTGGCCCAGCATTCCCGGCTCAACCTCTACATGGGCGGCAGCATCCAGCGGGCGGAGCACCTGGCCCAGGCCCGCGAGATCCCCGCAATCCAGGGCGTCGCCGTGGATGGCCTCCTCCTGCGCGACGATCCGGAGTTCGCGGCCCTGCTCAACGTCCCCGGCTGCTGAGGAGACCGGCGTGGCGGAGCCCGAGGCACCCTTCCTCCTGACGCTACCGGATTCCGACCGGCTCCATTTCCGGAATCTGGCGCTCATCCGGCCCCAGGTCCCCACGGAACGGCAGCTGGAGCTCATCGAGAACCTCGCCCGGAATCTCTCCTCCCCGCGCCTGCTCACCCTCATCTCCCGCACGCCCCATTGGCTCGTGCACGCGCCGGTGCTCCACGCCCTGGCGGGCAACGAGAGCACCCCCGAGAGCATCCGCCGGGACCTGGAGATGGCGGTCTCGCTCTTCGACCTCATGCGGGAGATGGAGCGCGCCCCCGATCACGAGAAGGACGAGCGCGCCGATGCGGTCAAGGCCATCTACCAGGACCTGCCGGGCGAACTGAAACCCATCGTCAAGCAGCTCGCCAAGCAGCTGGCGCGGCCCGTGAACTCCACCGGCTCGACCATGGAGATGCCCCCCCTGCCCACGGAGAATGCGGACTGGGAGGCCCTCACCGCGCTGCCCAGCACCCGGGGTTCCGTGGGGGAGACCTACCGCGCCTCCAAGAAGGACCGGGCCGCCACGGCCGAGGCGACCCTGGTGCAGGAGGACCTCCAGCAGGCCCTGATGGACGAGGAGGCCGAAGTGAGGGCCGCGGCCCTGCGCAACCCCGCCCTGTCCGAGGAACTCCTGCTGACCTGCATTCCGGGCTGCGCCACGGTCGAC
The DNA here is from genome assembly GCA_002298155.1 of Holophagaceae bacterium UBA706. Classification (GTDB taxonomy): domain Bacteria; phylum Acidobacteriota; class Holophagae; order Holophagales; family Holophagaceae; genus Mesoterricola. The sequence goes on from DBME01000391.1 coordinate 3,360, forward strand.
CTTTTCGAGGACATCTACGTCGAGGCCCGGTGGTACTTCAAGGAGTCCATCCGCGAGGCCCTGGCGGGCGCCCCCTACTGTCCGGAGGCCATGGGCAAGAAGATCAGCGGCACCCGCCACCTGGTGCAGCTCCTGGAGCGGGGCGAACGCACCCGCCGCCAGCTCCACCGCATCGTGAGCCTCTTCACCCAGCTGGAGGAGTCGGAGTACCAGTACCTGACCTTCTGGGCCAAGCGCCAGGCCCCCTCCATGCTTCGGGTCATCAAGATCTTCTTCGACCGCCTCCAGCGCCGCCGCACGAACCAGGCCAGCGGACTTTCACCCGCCCAGTCGGAAGGGCGCTGGGTCTCGCTGGAGGAGCGTTTCTTCATGGCCAACCAGGCCACCCAGCCCGACCAGATCATCGCGGCCCTCCGGGACCCGGATCCCCAGGTGTTCAAGGTCGCCCTGGAAAACCCGGGCCTCACCCCCCGCGAACTCCTCGCCGTGATCCCCCACCTGGACGCGATCCGGGTGGAGCGCCTGGCGGCGAACCGCATGTGGAACGCCTACCCCTCCATCCGGGAGGCCCTGCTCCACAACGTCCACCTGTCGGAGGAGACCGCCCTCGATCTGGTGCGGAGCCTGGCCGGCCCGCCCCGGGTGATGCTCGAACTGCTCCGGGACCAGCGGATCCCCCACCTCTCCGTGAAAAAGCTGGCCCAGGATCTGCTCCGCCAGGCCTACGAGGAGATGAGCATCCCCCAGCGCATCGTGGCCCTGCGGGCCTCGGGCGGCGAGCTGATGCGCCACCTCCCCCTGGAGACCCTCAAGGACGAGGACACCCTGCGGATGCTCGTGGCCGACCGGCAGCTGGACCCCACCATCCTCCTGCGCCTGGCCCGGAACAAGCAGACCCCGCGGAACATCCTCGAGCTCATCGCCAGCCACCCGGCCCTCATGGCCCACCCCGCGGTCATGACCGAGCTCCTCCTGAACCCCAAGACCCCCCGGGAAGCCTCCACGCGCATCTGGGGCCTCCTCTCGGAAAGCGAGCAGAAACAGCTCCAGCGGAGCCCGCACCTGCCCACGTCCCTGAGGGCGATGGGCTGACTAAGCCCATATGGGCCAAGGCCGTAGCCCAGATGATAGGAGATTCGATGAAACGACTGCGATCCATCCCCGGCGGAACCCGGGGCGCAGCCGTGGCCATCTCCCTGGTCCTGGCCCTTGCCGTGGCGTGCGGCAAGCGCGCCCCCAAGTCCCCCGACTGGGTGACCTCGGCGCCCGCGGCCTCGGTCATGGGGCTTTCGGGCCAGGCGGGCTGGATCATCGAGCAGAAGGGGTTCCAGACCCTCATCGAGAAGTACCCCCTCGCCGACCAGACCCTGGACATCTTCCTCAAGAAGGCCCACATCAACCCCCACCAGGAATCGGGCCACATCAGCTTCTATGTGCTGTCGTTCCCCGGAACCAAGCAAGCGAGCGGTGAAGCCAAGGCCATCCCGTCCTTCCTCATCCAGCTTGGGGGTTTCAAGGATCAGGAAGCGGTGCACATGGCCATCGCCGACGCCTTCCCCTCCGAAGGGTCCCTGGCCCTGGGCAAGCGGGAGCTGCCGGTCTACGTGATCCTGGACTGGAACCAGTACCATGTGCGGGCCGTGGCCGACGCCGATGGGCGCATCTGGCTGGGCGAGCTGCGCTCCCTGGCCGCGCTGGATTCCGGAAACTTCCCCGCCCGCCACCCCGTGACTTCGGCCATGGAATGGATCAACGGCAAGGCCCCCTTCCAGGGCTACATCCGGGTCAAGCCCATCCTGAACGACATCTCCGGCAACGTGCCCGAGGACCTGGCCCGCAACCTCCCCCAGGGCATCGAGGCCCTGGCCTGGAGCGTCACCCCCGGCCCCGCCGGCAAGGATTCCCTCCACCGTTTCGAGCTCGCCATCACCGGCTCCCCGGAAGGGGTGGTGCAGGTGGCCCCCTGGGTGCAGCGGTTCGTGGCCGCCGTGTCCAGCCTCCAGGGCTCCCAGGGCGCACAGGCCCCCGAAATCCTCCAGGAGAAGCAGCGCATCGGCGTCCGGTGCCAGCTCACCGGTGAACAGATCAACCAGGCCCTGGCCAAGCTCTCGCAGCCGGGCATCTCCTTCCTGCCCCGGAAGCCATGACCGCCGTAGACGTCCTTACGGAGGAGCGGACCCCCGAATACTGGATGATGCGCCTCAAGGCCGGCCAGGAGGAGGCGCTCGCCCATCTCATGACGCGGTTCGAAAAACCGGTATTCGCCTTCCTGCATCGGCGGCTGGCGGGTGAGACGGGGGTGGTCCAGGAGCTCACCCAGGATGTTTTCCTCAAGTGCCTGCAGCATTGCCAGCGCTTCGAGGAGGGCCGCCCGGTGGCCGCGTGGATTTTTACCTTGGCGGCTAATGCGGCGACGGACCATCTCCGTAAACGAGGCAGGGAGCTACCCCCGCCCGAGACCTTTGACGCTCCAGACCCCCATCAGCCAGCCCCCTGGGATCAGGTGGACCAGAGCAGGAGGATCAAGGGCCTACGCCAGGCCCTCGAGGGCCTGACTCCCCGGCAGCGGGCCATGGTCATGGCCTACTACGTCCACGAACATCCGGTCAAACGGATCGCGGATGACCTGGGGTGCGCCGAGGGCACCGTCAAGGCGACCCTGTTCCAAAGCCTCGCCAAATTGAGAAAAAACCTGGAAGTGAGCCATGAACCCCGAATCTGAAATCCGTGATCTGAGCAACGAACGGGCCTTCGAGATCCTCGAAACGCCCGAGCTCTGGCCGGACGACCCCGCCGCCCAGGCGGAGCTTGCCGCCCTGCTGGAACTGCATCTGGCGCTCCAGGCGGAGGGTGTGGCCGCCCAGGCGCTGGACGCCCAGGAACGTCCGGTCCCCTTGCTGCGGCGCTTCCCCTGGCTCATGTCGGCCGCCGCCGCGGTCCTGGTGGCGGTGCCGCTGGCCTACCACGCCTTCCACACCCGGGAGATGGCCATGGAAGCCATGGACCAGGCCCGCATCCAGGACGTGGCCCAGAAGCGCGCCCAGGACCGGCTGTGGGCGGCGTTCTTCGAGCAGTCCTCCACCCTCATCCGTGATTTCACCAAGCAGCCCCAGACTTGCGAGAAGCGGAATGCCGAGGACCGCGCCGCGGAGCGCGAGATCGCCCTGGCCCTCCTCCAGTCCAGCCATGGGCTCGTGTCCCAGGCGGCTCCGGCCCCCGGCGCCGAGGCCGTGCGCGAGGACCTCCACGCCTGGCTGCGGGAACTGTCGATGGAAGACCCCTGCATGGACCCCCAGCGCGCCGAGGAACTGAGGCAGTGGGCCGACGCCCATAACCTCGGGGACGAAGCCCAGCGCCTCAGCCTCATCCTCAAGGGGGAAACGCATTGATCGCATTGGCTCTCACGCTCGCCCTCCTCACGGGAGCCGCACCCGAACCCGCCCTTCCGGGCCCGGTTCCGGGTGAAGGCTCCGCGGACGGCGCCCTGCGGGAAGCCAAGGCGCTCCGCTACGCCCAGCAGTGGTACGAGGCCGCGGCCCGCTACCGGAAGTTCCTCGCCGAGAACCCCTCGAGCCCCCGGGTTCCCGAGGCCAAGTTCTGGCTGGCGGCCACGCTGGAATCCGACCAGCGCTGGGACGAGGCCGCGGCGGCCTACACCGAATTCCTGCTCCAGCACCCGGACCAGCGTCTCCTGGGCCGCGAGGCCAAGCTCAACCGCATCCGCTGCTGGGGCATCCGTCAGGGCCAGCTCCCCGCCGCGACCCCGGGTCTGGTGGCCGCCCTGGGCGACCCCGCCGTGGAAGTGCAGGTGGCCGCCGCCCTCCAGCTGGCCAAGACCGGCGACACCCGAGCCGTGGACGGCCTGCGCAAGGGTCTCGCCCTGCCCACCTGCGCCGACGCCTGCAGCCTCGCCCTGATCTCGCTGGGCGTGAAGCCCCAGGCGGTGCAGAACCCCACCCAGGCGCGGTTCCTGGTGATCCGCATCCGGGAGGCCGGCAAGGCCGACACCGTGACGATCCGCCTCTCCCTGGCCCTGGCCCGGGCCGTGGGCAACTACCTCACGGACGCCCAGATCAAGCAGGCCCGCCAGAAGGGTGTGGACCTGGACGCCATCACCGAACAGGCCGCGTCCCTGCCCAAGGGCAGCGTGCTGCTGAGCGTGGACGACCACAAGAGCAAGGTCGAGGTCACGGTGGAGTAGGTCCCAGGACTGGTAGAGTGGATGAATGTCCTCTTTTGGCCGGTTTTTCCGCGAACACCTGAAACGCTTCCTCCCTCTCATCGTCGGGGGGTCGGTGCTGCTCGCCCTGGCGGGCGCCTGCCAAGGGGCCATGATCGCGGTCACCCGCCTGATCTTCTCCGCCCTCCTGGTCACCGCCCCCAGCCCCGCCGATAACCTCACTNNAAGATCGGCGCCGTGGCCGCCATCAAGGCCTGGTTCGCCGCCCACCTGCCTTCCACGGCGACCCTCCAGACCAACATCTACCTGCTGCCGGGCCTCCTGGTCCTCATCTTCGTCCTCAAGGGCATCTTCACCTACAGCGGCACCCTCCTGATGGTGCGCTCCGGCGTGCGGGCCACCATCTCCCTGCGGGAACGGCTCTTCGGGCATCTGCTCAAGCAGGAGCCGGCCTTCTTCCAGCGCCACCCCGTGGGCGAGCTGCTCCAGCGGTGCATCAGCGACGTGGGCGCCGTGCAGGGCATCGCCTCCAACCAGCTGGCCGATGCGGTGCGGGAGATCACCCAGGCCCTGGCCATGCTCTCGTACGTGATGTACCTCAACTGGCGCCTCAGCCTGACGGTCTTCATCGCCGGGCCCCTGGTGGTGCTGCCCATCCGCAAGCTGAGCCAGCGCATCCGCAAGATCAACCACCGGAACATGGAGGCCTCCAGCCTGCTCCTGCAGCGGCTCAAGGAAGTCTTCAGCAACATCCGCGTGGTGCTGGGCTTCGCCCGCGAACCCTTCGAGGAGGAGCGGTTCCACCAGCAGAACAACGAGCTGTTCCGGCTGGCCATGAAGTCCGCCCGGGTCGCCGCCATCTCCCACCCCATCATGGAACTGGTGGGCGGGCTCCTGCTGGCGGTGCTCCTCGCCTACGCCACCGGCCAGATCCGGTCCGGGGGCATGGACGGCTCCGGCTTCCTGGCATACATCCTTGCCCTCTACAGCTTCTACGACCCCATCCGCCGCCTCACCAAGCTCAACAGCGAGATCCAGGTGGCCCAGGCCAGCCTGGACCGCGTCTACAGCGTGCTGGACCGGGCCTCGGACATGCCGGTGCCCGCCGAGCCCCGGCCCGTCCCCGCCATGCCCGAACAGCTCGTCTTCGAGGACGTGCGCTTCACCTATGAAGGGAAGAACGGCCGCAACGAGGTGCTCAAGGGCATCAACCTGCGGGTGGGCAAGGGCGAGACCGTGGCCCTGGTGGGCGGCTCCGGCGGCGGCAAGACCACGGTGGTGAACCTGGTGCCGCGCTTCTTCGACCCCACCGGCGGACGCATCACCCTGGACGGCACGGACCTGCGGGATTTCGACCCCCGCGAGCTGCGCCAGCGCATCGGCATCGTGACCCAGGAGACGCTGCTCTTCATGGATTCCGTGCACGACAACATCGCCTATGGCCGGGAGGCCACCCGCGAAGCCGTGCAGGAGGCCGCGAAGAAGGCCCACGCCCACGGCTTCATCTCCAGCCTGCCCCGGGGCTACGACACGCCCCTGGCGGAGACCGGCTCCACCCTCTCCGGGGGCCAGCGCCAGCGGCTGGCCATCGCCCGGGCCCTCCTGCAGGATCCCCCCATCCTCATCCTGGACGAGGCCACCAGCGCCCTGGACACGGAAAGCGAGCGGGCTGTGCAGGACGCCCTGGAAGTGCTCATGCGCGACCGCACCACCCTGGTCATCGCCCACCGGCTCTCCACCNNCCACCATCCAGAAGGCCACGCGCATCTGCGTCCTGCGCCAGGGCGAGATCGCCGAGGTCGGCACCCACGAGGAGCTCCTGGCCCGGGGCGGGGAGTACGAGCGCCTCTACAAGCTGCAGTTCCACGATTGATGAAGCGCTCCGACTTCCATTTCGACCTGCCCGAGGAGCTCATCGCCCAGCATCCCGCGCCCCGCCGTGACGGGGCCCGGCTCCTGGTGGCCGATCCCGTGGCGGGGACCCTGCGCCACCACGTCATCGGCGACCTGCCGGACCTGATCCCCGCGGGGACCCTCTGCGTGCCCAACGATGTGAAGGTTCGCCACGCGCGGCTTCCCCTGCGGAGGGCCGGGGGCGGCGAAGGCGAGGCCCTGCTGCTGCGCGCCCTTCCCGGCGGAAGTTTCGAGGCCCTGGTGCGGCCCGGGGCGCGNNCGGCCGGCATGCCCAGGTGGTGGATGCCGAAGGCCGCGTGCTGGCGGAAGTGGTGGTGGAGGAGGCCCTGGACGAGGGTCTGCGCCGGGTGCGGGTAACGGGCCCCGGGGGTGACCTGGACTGGGACGCCGTGGACGCCATCGGCCGTCTGCCCCTGCCGCCCTACATCACCCACCCCGCCGATGCCGAGGACGAGGGGCGCTACCAGACCATCTTCCATGCGCGCGAAGGCGAAGCCGTGGCCGCGCCCACCGCCGGCCTGCATTTCACGGCGGAGCTCATCGCCGCCCTGGAGGCCCGCGGGTGCGCCTGGAAACCCGTGCGTCTGCATGTAGGACTGGGGACCTTCCGTCCCATGACCGCCGACGACCTCGGCGACCACGTCATGCACGAGGAGCGCTACGAAGTGCCCGAGGCCGTGGGGGACCTGCTGGAAACCACCTTCCGCACCCGCAACCGCCCCGTGATGGCGGTGGGAACCACCAGTCTGAGGACGCTGGAAGCCGCCTGGGACGGGCAGTCCCTGGGGCGTTCAGGTTCGACGCGTCTGTTCATCCAGCCTGGCTATCACCTGCGCACGGCGGATCTGCTCCTGACGAACTTCCATCTGCCGGAGAGCACGCTCTTCGTGCTGGTCTCGGCGCTGCTGGGGGTGGACTTCGCGCAGGAAGCCTACCGCCTGGCCATTGCGGAAAAATACCGGTTCTTCAGCTATGGGGACGCGATGCTGATCCTCAACGCAAGGCGCTAGCTAGCCACCGCGAACATCAACCCCCCCAATCAAATCTTTTATCTTTTCCCGGCAGGTTCTCCATGCGCAGGAAGTCGGCCGTATCCGGCATCGCGCCTTCCCTGCCGCACACGAAGGCGGAAAGCCTCGCCGCGCGCCGGTGGATCACCCGCAGGTCCAGGCCCTGTGCCAGACCCGCGGCCAGGGCTGCCGTGAAGGCGTCGCCGGCGCCCACGGTATCGGCCACCTTCACGGGCAGACCAGGTTCCTCCAGATGGTCCGAGGCCGTGTGGAGGATGCTGCCCCGGCCCCCAAGGGTCAGGGCCACCAGGCGCAGACCGAAGCGGGAACGAAGGCCTTCCAGCAGATCGCCCGAAACCTCGCCCAGCGCGGCCACCACCGGCAGTTCGTCCTCGTTCACCTTGAGGATGTCGCAGGTCTCCAGGAAGCCCCGGACCACTTCAGGCGTGTGGTAGGCCTGCCGGAGGTTCACGTCGAAAATGCGCAGGCAGCGGGGGGAGACGGCGCCGAGGATCTGGAGGATGGTCGCGCGGGTGGCCGGGGCCCGGGAGGCCAGGGTGCCGAAGCAGAGGGCATCGGCTTCGGCGGCCAGGCTTGCCAGGGAAGGCGTGAATTCCAGCGCGTCCCAGGCGATGTTCTCGTGGATGCGGTAGGTTGGCTGCCCAAGGGCGTCCACCTCCACGGACACGGTGCTCGTGGGCAGGATGGGATCGATCTGGACGCGGCTGCGGCCAACCCCCAAAAGGTCCAGGCGCTGCAGGGCCTCCCGGCCCAGGTCGTCGCTGCCCACCCGGCTCGCCACGGCGCCGCGGCACCCCAGGCGGGAGGCGTGGTAGGCGAAGTTGGCGGGGGCGCCTCCCAGGCGCCGGCCCTGGGGGAACACGTCCCAGAGCAGTTCGCCGACGCCCACCAGCAGGGGTTGCACTACAGGTAGTCCATGAACTGGTGCAGCACGGGGATCTTGTGGCGCTTGCCCTTGCAGGCCTGCAGCACGGAGGTCACGGACATGGCCAGGCACCACATGAGCCAGACGGGAAGGAAGAACCGCACGAAGATCCAGCCCAGGAGCGGGAAGAGCCCCATGATCACCAGGGCCAGCGCCAGGCTCACCTCGGTGAAGGCCAGGAGGACGCCCTGGCGGGAATGCCACAGCAGTTCCTCGTCGTCCCGGCGGCGAAGGTAGGGCAGGAAAGCCCAGGGGCCGGCGTAGCAGAGGATCAGATCCCTCAGGCGATCGCCCGTGTACAGGGGGGCAGGGGCTTCCAGCGGCACGTCATCCTCCAGGTGAAGGATAGCTCAAATGAGCATCATGAGGGCCACGCAGCCCAACAGGACGGCGAAGGCCTTGCGCAGATGCCGGCCCCGGATGCGGGTGGAGGCCCGCGCGCCCAGATAGGCGCCGGCCATGAACCCCACGGCCACGCCGCCCAGGATGGCCCAGGGCAGGCCCCCCTGGTGGCTGGCGTAGACGATGACCCCGGGCAGGCCGATGGGGGCCAGCATGAAGGCCAGGCAGGCGGCCTGGGCCTCGTGCTGGTTGAGGTGCAGGGTCCAGCCCAGGAGGGGGATGATGATGATGCCCCCGCCGATGCCCAGCAGCCCCGAGGCCAGGCCGCCGATGGCGCCGATGGCCAGGGCGGGTACCAGGGCGCTCCGGAAGGTGGGGGGCGGACCCGAGGGCCGGTCCGCGGCCGGCGCCTGGAACCAGGTGCGCAGGGCCATGAGGATGAGGACCACCCCGAAGACCGTTCGCAGGGGGCCGTCCGGAATGCGCGCGGCAAGGCGCGCGCCCCCCCACACGGCCGGCAGGAAGCCCAGGGTGAGCAGGCCCACCACGGGCCAGTGGATGGGGATGCCCCGGCTTCGGAAGTGCAGCACCGCGGGCAGGCCGTTGGGGAGGATCAGGGCCGCCAGGGTCACGCCCTGGGCCTTGTGCTGGTCCAGCCCCAGGAGGAGCGCCAGCATCGGGATGAGGATGATGCCTCCGCCGATGCCGAACATGCCCGAGAGGAACCCGCCGCACAGACCGGAACCGAACCCCCCGGCCAAGGACAACCACTGTGAACCCATGTGTTTCCCCCGCGTCCTATCCTAGCGCCTTCCGGTCCCCGCCCCGCCGGGACCCGGGGATCATGAATGGAACAACCAACATCCGTTCCGGTCATGTTCCAATGGAAGAGATTGGAAAACGAGCCCCATGCAGATCAAGTTCTCCGAAGATGTGATCCTCGACAGCCGCCGCGCGATCCTGATGCCCCGCCAGGAGACCCTGGTCATTTCCGATCTCTTCCTGGGCCTGGGGGCCGGCCGGCGCAAGCGCCCCGATGCCATCCCCAATGGGCAGCAGCACGAGATCTGGGAAAGGCTGCTGGGCCTGCTGGACGATTTCCGTCCCCGGCGGGTGGCCATCCTGGGCGACATCAAGCCCAACCAGGGGCACCTGGAGGAGGACGAGGCCGAGGAACTGCGCCTGCTCTTCCGGAAGCTTTCGGGGCAGAAGCGCGAAGTGATCCAGGTGGTGGGCCATCCGGAACGCAGCTGGGGGCCTTCCCTGGAAGGCACCGGCATCCAGCCCATGGACACCTACCGGGTGGGGATCAACACCCTCATGCACCGGCGGCGTATCTTCGTGTATCCGCGCCATGATCCGCCCAACGGGTTCTGGATCAACGGCGGCCTGCACCCCCTGTTCGCGGTGCCCATGGCCGGCAACGACCAGTCCGAGGAGTGGCTGCGCTATCCCGCCTTCCTCTATACCGGTTTCGCCCTGGTGATGCCGTCCTTCGTGTCCTATGCCCAGGGCTGGGAAGTGATGCAGCCCGAGCGGCTACCCAAGCAGGCGAGGGCTTGGAAGGTGGTGGGGGACAACATCTTGTCGCCCCTCTCCCTACCCGATTTGCCGGCGCCCCCGGACTCCATGAAACTGATCGCTCGCCCGCCAACGAAGGGCCGGCATAAGGAAGTGCGGGCGGAATAAAGTCCGGCTGGACACCCAGCAGCCAATCCGTTTCTATTCCTTTCTCGGCGATCCTCGGCTCC
>DBME01000132.1 GCA_002298155.1 Holophagaceae bacterium UBA706
CCGGCCGCCAAGCCCGCCGCGCCTGCGGCTCCCGCCAAGACGCCCGCCCAGGCGCCCGCGACCACCCCCGCCGCCCCCAAGGCCGCGAAAGGAACCAAATGAACATTCGCGGGCTTGCCCTCATCTGCGTGCCCTGCGTCCTCATCGGCGCGCCGGAGGTGCGGGAGGAGATCCTGGTGGTGGTGAACGGCCACGTCATCACCCGCCGGGTCTACCAGCAGGCGGTTGAACAGGAAACCGCATCCCTCTACCGTCAGTTCTCCGGGAAGGCCCTGGACGAGAAACTGAAGGTGGCCCGGGAGAAGACCCTCCAGGGTCTCATCGACAACTTCATCATCCAGGACAAGGCGGACGACCTCGGCATCAAGCTGCACGAGGAGGACATCCGGGCCTTCGTCGAGGACATCAAGAAGCAGAACAACTTCGCCACCGATGCGGACTTCGAGCGCGCCCTCAAGGGCTCGCTGGGCTACGGCCTCCAGGTCTACATGGCCCGCACCCGCTCGGACATGCAGAAGCAGGAAGTCCTGCGGCGCGAGGTGTACTCGAAGATCGCCATCGAGGACCAGGAGCTGCGGGCCTACTACGAGGACCACCGGGAGGACTACCGCCAGACGCCCCGTTTCCGTATCCGGGAACTGGTCCTGGCCAAGGGCGTCAGTCCGGAAGAGCAGGCCGCCACCCGCGCCACCGTCGCCAAGATCCAGGAGGGACTCAAGAAGGGCACGCCCTTCGAGGACCTGGTGAAGGAGTTCTCCGTGAGCACCAGCCGCAGCACCGGCGGCGACCTGGGGTGGCTCGCCAAGGGCGTCCTCCATGCCAACATCGAGTCCGCCTCCCTGGCCCTCAAGCCCGCCGAGGTCTCGGCTCCCCTGGAGACGGACAAGAACGTCTACCTCGTGCAGCTCATCGAATCCCAGATCGACACCATCAAGCCCTTCGCCGAGGTGCGCGCGCAGATCCTGGAGAAGCTGCAGGAGCCCAAGGCGCAGAATGCCATCGAAAACTACCTGAACGGCTTGCGTATCCGGACCAATATCCGATACATGGTCCCGAAGGACGAAATTCTCAAGGGGTGAACGTGCGGCTGGACCTTTTCCTGAAGAAGACCCACCTCGTCAAGCGCCGGGAACTGGCCCGGGAGCTCTGCGAGGAGGGCATGGTGCGCGTGGACGGGACGCCCCGCAAGGCGAGCCACGAGGTCAAGGCCGGCAACGAACTGGAGTTCCCCCTCTACAACCGCATCATCCGCGCCAAGGTCCTGGCCCTTCCCGAGGGGAACGTCCCCCGGGGGGACCAGTGGACCTACATCGAGGTCCTGGAGGAGAAGTGGGCCCCCATGGACGATGTGCAGCTGAGCGACCCCCTGGCGCCCCGGCCCAAGAATCCGACCTTCCATTAAGCAGGACATGCCATGACCGAGCAGGCTCCCCTCCGTTCCCTCAAGGAGGGCGACGTCTTCAACGGGTACCTCCTGGCCCAGGAAGTGGCTTTCAAGACCAGCGCCAAGGGTTCCGAATACCTTGAGGTCAAGCTCGCCGACGCCTCGGGGGATCTCAAGGGGTTCCTGTGGGACCTGCGGGCCATCGAAGGGGACATGGACCTCGTGGCTCCGGACGCCTTTCTGAAGGTCAAGGGGCTCATCTCCATCTACAACGGCCGGACGCAGATCCGCCTGGACAAGGTGCGGTTCGCCCAGGACGCGGAGGTGGGGGACCTGGCCCGCTTCTTCCCCGTGAGCCGCCGCCCCCTGGAGGAGATGGAAATGGAGCTGGACGAACGGGTGGCCGCCATCCGCGACCCCTGGATCCGCCAGCTCCTGGAGCGGCTCCTGGTGGAGGATTCCGACCGCCGCGCCGCCTATGGCCGGGCCCCGGCCGCCAAGAGCATGCACCACGTCTTCCTGGGCGGTCTCCTGGAGCACACCCTGTCCGTGGCGGCCATGGCCGACCGGGCCTGCGACCACTACCCCGAGCTGAACCGCGACCTGGTGGCGGCGGGGGTTCTGCTCCACGACCTTGGCAAGACGGCCGAGCTCACCTACCAGCGCAGCTTCGGCTATTCCGACGCGGGCAACCTCCTGGGGCACATCGCCATGGAGTCCCAGTGGATCAACGAGGCCGCCGCCACCCTGCCCGGCTTCCCCGAGGAGCTGCGGCTTCATGTGCTCCACATCGTCCTGAGCCACCACGGCAAGCTGGAGTACGGCTCCCCGGTGCTTCCCAAGACGCCCGAGGCGCTCCTGGTGCACTACCTGGACGACCTGGACGGCAAGCTGGAAGCCATGTTCCGCGGCATGCGGGACGATGCGGGCGAGGGCAGCTGGACGCCCTATTCCCGGTCGCTGGACAGGATGATCTTCAAATCCCGCTGGCCTAAAGTCGACTGACCGGACAGAATTGCCTTATCCTCCCGGCAGGTATAACCTGACAAATTAATGGATAGGCTGAACATTCCCATCGGGCCCCCTTCTGGGACGGCAAGGTGTTCCGGTCGCCGACACAGGTAACGCCATGAAGCTCTCCAGGAAAGCCAAGCGCTACGATGACACCGTCCTACCGGGCGATTTCGCTGGCTTCGAGTCCTTCCGCCATGGGGATCCCCAGTCAGAAGGGGAGCTGAGCGGAGCCCTGCGGCGGACCGGTCAGAGCGTCGAGTTGGGCCACATCACCTTCGAACATCCGACCCTCAAGAAGCAGAGCTTCGCCAAGCTGAAGACCCGGGCCGAGGTGCTCACCCGCCAGCTCACCTACCTCGATGAGCGGCTCGAGATCGTGGATCACGACCGCCGCGGGATGTACATCCAGCTGCGGAGCCTCCCGCCCTACAAGGACGACTCCCAGATCCAGTTCAATGAGATATGCATTGGCCGCGACAAGGTGGTTGTCAAGCGCATCGCCTTCTACCGCCGGGACGAAGTGAAGCAGCAGGTGGCCCTGACCCTCACGGAGGACCTCCTGGAACGGCTGAAGGCGGACCTCCGGCAGGTACTGACGCTGGTCTAGGGAATCGGGAAGAAGGTCAGTCCGCCCGCGGGTCCGCGGAGGACGGCGTTCGACTCCTGGATGCCCACCAGGACGGCCTTCTCGTCGGCCCCCGTGGGAACCAGGGTCATTTCCCGTTTCGCCAGGTTCAGCCGGGCCAGGACCAGACCCTTCAAATCCCCGGGGGGCAGCTGGGAGGCGGGCACGGCCAGCAAGGCTGTCTCGTTGTTCATCCACCAGGCCAGGGAGCCCTGGTCGCCATCCGCCAGGTTCAGGGTGGGGGCGGGCTGGCCGTTGAGGGTGAAGGGGATGAACTCCAGACGCGCGCCCTTGGCCAGGTCGATGCGCTCCAGCTGGAACCCGTCGCTGGCGGTGAGCAGCACCGAACCGTCCTCCCGCACGGCCACGTGATGCCAGTTCCGGGGGAAGAAGGTGCCCTTGGCGGGTTTGGTGCCGTAGGACCACATGACGGAGCCGGTCTTCATGTCCCGGCGCTCCAGGTAGGGTTCCCGGGTGCGGTAGCAGAGGATGAAGCTGCGCGTATCCCAGGCCAGATCGGCGATCTCCGCGGGCAGGGTGAAGGACGTCCCCAGCTTGCCGTTCCTGTCCACCAGCTGCAGGGTGGTTCCGGCCACGACCCAGGCATTGCCCAGGGGATCAAGGACCCATTTTTCCGCAGCGCCCGTGAACCGGCTCAGGTCGAGCTCATTCATGATGCCAGAGTCCTGGGTCCAGGTGACCAGCTTGCGGTCCGGCATCTGCTGGAAGACACAGGACCCGTCCCGGTCGAAGGATGCCCAGCCGGTGGCGCTCTTCACGGGGTCCCAGCCCTGGGCGCTGGCCTGGACGGGGGCCAGGGCGAGGGATAGGGCTGCGGGTAGGAGGAAGTTGCGGCGAACGTTCAAAGCAACCTCGCGGGAATGAATCTTGGATAAAGCTTGGGTGCTTAAAACATATACAAGGCCGAGGGCCTGGGCAAGGAGGGAACACTATAAATGTTGCCTGAATTTTAGGCTTCGATGATTCCGGAGGCTTTGCGATGGAATTCCCGGACCCGGTCGAGGAGGGCGCGGGGGCTGAGGCCCTCCTCGTCCATGAGTAGCGCCTGATCCCCGTGGTGGACGATGTGGTCGGGCACGGCGCACCGGAGCAGGGGCTGGCGGAGTCCCCGGTCGGCCATGAACTCGGCCACGGCGCCGGTGAAGCCGCCCGGGGCGCACCCTTCCTCCATGGCCACCACGCCGTGGGTGCGGTGGACCCAGTGGGAAAGAAGTTCCTCATCCAGGGGCTTCACGAAGCGGGCATTGACGACCGCGCAGGAAATGCCTTCCCCGGCCAGGCGTTCGGCCAGGTCCTGGGCGGTGTTCACCAGGGTCCCCACCGCCACCAGGAGGAGGTCGGCGCCTTCCCTCAGCAGTTCGCCCTTGCCGATGGGCAGGGCCGCCACCGGATCCTGGAGAGGCACGCCCAGGGCGTTGCCCCGGGGGTAGCGGATCGCGGCGGGGCGGTTGCTGTAGATGGCCGTGAAGAGCATCTGCCGCAGTTCGTTCTCGTCCTTGGGGGCCATGATGACGATGTTGGGCATGCAGCGCAGGTAGGAGAGATCGTAGAGCCCGTGGTGCGTGGGGCCGTCGGCGCCGACGATGCCGCCGCGGTCCATGCAGAAGGTCACGGGAAGGTTCTGGAGGCACACGTCGTGGAGGACCTGGTCGAACCCGCGCTGGAGGAAGGTGGAGTAGATGGCCACCACCGGCCGCATCCCCTGGCAGGCCAGGCCCGCGGCGAAGGTGACGGCGTGCTGCTCCGCGATGCCCACGTCGAAGCACCGGTCCGGATGGGCCTTCTGGAAGATGTTGAGGCCCGTGCCGTCCAGCATGGCGGCGGTGATGGCGACGATCTTCTCGTCCTTGCGGGCCAGCTCCGACAGGGTGTTGCCGAAGATGGAGGTGTAGGAGGGCGTGACGGGCTTCGCCGGGTCCGGGGCGGCCTTGATGATCTCCCCGGCCTCTGCGTCGAAGGCGGTGACGCCATGCCACTTGAGGGGATCCTTGACCGCGGGGGCGTAGCCGTAGCCCTTCTTGGTCTGCACGTGCAGGAGCACGGGCCCCTCCTCCATGCGCTCCTTGGCCTCGCCCAGGGCCCGCAGCACCGCGGCCACGTCGTGGCCGTTCACGGGACCCAGGTAGCGGAAGCCCAGGTCCTCGAAGAGCAGCCCCGGCACCGCGATGCGCTTGAAGGATTCCTCGCTCCACTTGGCGACCTTGGCCAGGCGCCGGCTCACGCTGGCCACCGGGATCGTCTTGATGGCGTGCTCGATGCGGTCCCGCCAGCGGTTGTAGTACTGGCCGTTGATCATCTGGTTCAGGTAGCCCTGGAGCGAACCCACGTTGGGGTTGATGCTCATATCGTTGTCGTTGAGGATGACCATGAACTTCCGGGTCTCCAGGAACCCGGCCTGGTTCAGCCCCTCGAAGGCCATGCCTGCGGTCATGGAGCCGTCGCCGATGACGGCGATGGAGGTGAAGTCCTGGCCCATGAGGTCCCGGGCCTTGGCCATGCCCAGCGCCGCGGAGATGGAGGTGCTGGCGTGCCCCGCGCCGAAGTGGTCGTAGACGCTCTCGTCGCGCTTGAGGAAGCCGGAGAGGCCGTTGTGCTTGCGCAGGGTGGGGAAGCGGTCCTTGCGGCCGGTGAGGATCTTGAAGGGGTAGGCCTGGTGGCCCACGTCCCAGACGATGCGGTCCACCAGGAAGTCGAAGTGGTGCATGAGGCCCACGGTGAGCTCCACCGTGCCCAGGTTGGAGCTGAAGTGGCCGCCGGTGCCGCTCACGGAATCGATGAGGAACTGCCGCACTTCCAGGGCCAGCTGTTCCATCTGGGCCAGGGAGAAGTGATGTACCTGCTGGGGGGCGGCGACGGAATCGAGAAGAGGGTACCGGCTCACGCGCTGCGCTCCGACAAGTAGGTGGCCAAGGCCGTCAGGGAATGGGGATTCGGAAGCGATAGCAGCAGGCATCGGGCACGCTCGGTTGCCTCCTGCAGGGCTTTGCGGGCTCCAGCGAGCCCGAGCAGCAGGGGGTAGGTGATTTTACCCCTGCCCTCGTCTTTGCCAACCCGCTTGCCCATGGCCGCCTCGGTGGAGGTGGCGTCGAGGATGTCGTCCTGGATCTGGAAGGCCAGCCCCATGGCTTCACCGGCGGCGCGCAATGCGGCCCGGTCCTCCCGGGTGGCGTTGCCGGCGATGGCCCCCAGTTCCATGGAGGCCCTGAGCAGGGCGCCGGTCTTCAGACGGTGGATGAGCGCCAGTTCGGAGAGGCCGACGGGCTCGCCGGCCCGGGTGCGGGCCTCGCCCTCCAGGTCCAGGGCCTGGCCCCCCACCATGCCGCGCCAGCCAGCGGCTTCGCCCAGCACCTGCAGGGCGTCCACCCGGCGGGAAGGGGGGAGGGTGGCGTCGGACGCCAGGACCGTGAAGGCCTCGGTGAGCAGGCCGTCGCCGGCGAGGATGGCGGGGCCTTCGCCGAACACCACATGGCAGGTGGGCTTGCCCCGCCGGAGATCGTCGTCGTCCATGGCGGGCAGGTCATCGTGGATGAGGGAATAGGTGTGGATGTACTCCAGGGCGACTGCACAGGAAAGGGCCGCCTCGGGCGCGGCGCCGACGGCCTCGGCCGACAGCATGCACAGCACGGGCCGGATGCGCTTGCCGCCCGCCTCGAGGCTGTACCGCATGGCCTGCGCCAGGCTGGGCGCCTCGCCCTGGGCGAAGGGCTTGAGGTAGGCCGCCTCCAGGAGGGGCACCAGCCGCTCCAGGTCCTCCTTCACCTGCTGGGGGGCCGAGGGGGTCAAGCCGGGTCCCCTTCCAGGGGCTCGGCCCGGTATTCTCCGCCGAGACCCTGCTTGAGCACCTCGACCCGGCGCTGGGCGGCC
>DBME01000007.1 GCA_002298155.1 Holophagaceae bacterium UBA706
CCGGGGTTACCGAGGATCGCCGATAAAATAAATCGCTGAGGTGGCAGAGGGTCGCGGAGAAACGCATGGCGGGGTTTGGGTACGCCTTATTTCCTTTTCCCGGTCACTTCTTTTTATCGGCTTCCACCCGCGCGGCCTCGACCCGTTTGCGCGCGGCCTCCTTTTCCGCGTCGCTGGGTTTGCCCCAGACGATGCGGTTCGGCTTGGCTTTGAGGATCTCCAGCAGTTCCTCCGTCGAGCGCAGGTTCCGGTCCAGGGCCTTGAGGGCGTCCGCCGCGTCCGGGCCGGCCTTCTGCAGCAGGGCCCGGGCCTCCTTGGCCAGTTCCTCGGACTCCTTGAGCGTCCCGGCCAGGTGCACGACGATGGCGTCCAGGTCCCCGGCGCGGCGGTCCAGCAGCGACTGCACCGTGGCCAGGCTCTTGTCCAGGCTCGCCAGGCTCCGGTCCGCGGACTTCATGGAGGCGTCCCCGTGCTGGGCGAGCACCTGGCCTTCCTGGGCCAGCTTGCGGAATTCCGTGAGGGTGGCGTCGAGGTTCGCGAGCACCTTGGCGATCTGGGGGCTGTCCAGCACGGCGCCGGCGCCCTTGGCCTTGAACTGGGCCCGCAGGTCCGTGACGGTGCCGTCCAGGTTGGCGATGAGATGGCTGGCATCGTCCAGGAGGGTGGCGAGGGAGGCGCTGGTGCCGCCTTCCAGGGTGCTGCCGGGTTCCAGGACCGCAAGGCGCTTGCCGGGGTCCGGCAACTGAAGGTCCACGAAGGAGCCGCCCAGGGGCTTGGCGACCACCACCGCCCGGGTGCCCTGCCAGAGCACGATGTCCGTGCGCAGCCCCAGGGCCGCGAAGAACCGGTAGCGCACGCCGTCGCGCTGCAGGCGGATGCTGTTCACCTTGCCCACGCGCAGCCCCTGCAGCTGGACCTCGGTGCCCTCGGAGAGGTCCGAGGCGGCATCCAGGACCACCTCGAAATGCGCCTCCTTGGTCAGCACGGCCGTGACGCCGCGGTGGAACAGGAACCCGGCGAACACCGCCAGGGCCAGGATCACCAGCAGGCCGATCTTCGCATCATCCTTTTCCAGCTTCATGCGATGCCCCCGCTCGAAACGCGTCCATCCTCGATCGTCAACTCGTCGCCCAGGCCCGCCATCCAGTCGCCGCCCACCAGGACCAGGCTCACCGCGGGGTCTCCCGCGGCCAGGTCCAGGATGGCCCGGGCCGCGCGCCGGGAGGCGCTGTCCAAGCCTCCGGGAGGCCTGTCCACGAGCCACAGGAGGGAACCCTTGGCCCCGGCCCGGGCCAGGGAGGCCAGCCAGCTGGTGCGGTCCGCGGGCACCCGGGGCTTGGCCTGTGCGGCCTGGGCCAGGCCGGCCCGTTCCAGCCAGAGGGTCGCCAGGCCCGCGGCGTCCTCCCGGGACATGTTCCGGGTGAACCGCAGGGGCAGGGCGATGTTGTCCAGGAGGGAGAGGTTCACCGCGAGGCCGCCGTCCGTGGGCACCCAGCCCAGGTTGCCGTTCCGCACGAAGGGGTGGCCGGGGGCTTCGGGGTCCAGGGGCGTGCCGTCCAGCAGGACCCGGCCCGCGGAGGGCTCCGCCAGGCCCGCGCAGAGCCTCAGGAGGGCCGTGGCGCCGTTGCCCAGGCCACCGGCGGCGTGCACCCGGGCTCCGCGTTCCAGGGACCAGTCCAGGCCCTCGAAGACGGTCCTGCCGTCGGGGGCTTCCAGGGTGACGCCCTCCAGGGCCAGGACCTTGTCAGCCATAGATCATCACCGAGAGGAAGGCGCCGGCCAGCAGGAGGATGGCCAGAGAACCCACGGCGGCTTTGGTCACGGCCTGGGGGATCTCTGTGGTGCTCTTGCGCACACGCAGGCCGAAGGAGGAGCAGAGCAGGGGGATGACCGCGCCGAACACCAGGGCCTTGAAGAAGGTGGTCATGAGCTCGCGGGGCCCCACGGCGCGCACGAGGGCGTCCATGAAGGCCGAGAAGGACAGGGGCAGGCGCAGCCAAGCGACCAGGAAACCGCCCATGAGGGCCACGGTGTCGAAGTAGATGATGAGGGTGAACAGGGAGATGACGCCCCCCAGGAGCCGGGGCACGAGGAGGTAGCGCACGGGGTCCACGCCGTTGAGGTACAGGGCGTCGATCTCGCCGCTGAGCTGGCGCGAGGCCATCTCCGTGGCGATGGCCGTGCCGCTGCGGCTGATGACGACGATGCCCACCAGCAGGGGGCCCAGTTCCCGGATGACGAGCTGGGCGAGGATCTGGCAGATGTAGTTCTCCATGCCGAAGCCCGAGAGCTGCCCGAAGACCTGGAGCAGCGTGATGCCGCCGATGAGCAGGGCGGCCAGGGTGCACAGGGGGATCGCGTCCAGGGCCGTGAAGCGGATCTGCGCGCGGGTCACCTCCAGCACCACCCGGAACTGCTCGCCGCGCAGGCCCAGGAGCCCGCGCACGCACGAAACCAGGAGCCAGGCGATGGAACCCACCTGGGCGAAGACGGAACGGACGTTCTCGCCGAGGCCGCGGGCGGCTTCTCCAGGCAGCGTCAGCAGCCTCTCGACGGTCCCATGGGATTTCATGCCTTTCACCCTACCAAGACCCGCCGCGCTAAGCTAATGGGATGGCGACCAAGAGTTGGAAATTCATCGTGGACCCGGCCGAGGGGGGCATGCGCCTCGACCAGATCGTGGCCATCCGCACCGGCCTGAGCCGGCGCAAGGCCCGGGAAGTCCTGAAACTGGGCGGGGTGCAGGTCCATCGCAAGCGGGTGAAGGTGGCCGGGCGCATGGTCCCGGCGGGGGCCGAGGTGGTGGTGGCCGTGGACGACGCCCTGGGGGCTCCCCCGGACGTGCCCATCCGCGTGCTCTTCGAGGACGACTTCCTGCTGGTGGTGGACAAGCCCGCGGGCATGGCCTCCCAGGGGACCCAGGCCTCGGATCTCCACGACCTCACGGCCCTCCTCCAGCGCCAGCGCCCCGGCCAGCGCCCGCTCGGCCAGGAAGGCCGCGGCGTACTCCTCCGGCCGCCCGAAGGCCGTCAGCGGATCCGGCGCCCCCTGGGCGAGCCGATCGGACAGGTGGGAGCGCAGCTCCGCGACCACCTCGCGCCGCTCCTCCGGCGGCAGCGGGGAGAGGCTCCGCTCCAGGTCGCGCAGGAAGGCCTCCGCCTCGCGTGGCAGCTCGCTCATCGCGCTCCTCCGATGATCCGCTCGAGCGCCGCGGCGTGGTCCCGCCAGGCCTCCAGCATCGCCTGGCAGGCCGCGCGACCGCGCTTGCTCAGCCGGTAGTACTTGTGGGCGTGGCCGGCCCCCGGGTCCACCCACTCGGTCTCGACCTTCTGCTCGGCCCGCAGCCGGGCCAGCAGCGGGTAGATGCTCCCCTCGGAGACGCCCAGCCCCTGGCCGTTGAGCCGCTCCACCAGCTGCAGCCCGTAGCGTGGCTCCTCGCGCAGGGCCAGCAGCACCGCCAGCTCCAGCGATCCCTTGCGGAGCTGCGTCCGCCAGCCGTCCACCTGTTGCACGAGGTCTTGCACTGCAAGGTATCTAGCAATACGCAACCGGCAATGCAAGCCAAACACCCGTGGGCGCGCGCGTGAGCGCCCCAGCGTGAGCTGCAGCCCGTATCCCATTCTCGAGCGCGTGGTTCGTTCGTCCCGACAGGTCACGCCTCCCGCGCACGCCTCCTGTCGAGGCGGGGGAAGGCTGACGGACAGGCGGGCGTATCGGGTGGGCGGCCGGGGATGGCATAGACGGGGAGCGGGTGGCGGGGGAAGTGCTGGGTGGGCGGACTCCGTGAACCATGGCTCCGCAGGTCGGCTCCGCGGGTGGCGACGGCACCGTGGGCGGAGAAGCCGGGCGGTGCGGAG
>DBME01000008.1:0-403 GCA_002298155.1 Holophagaceae bacterium UBA706
GCTGGACCTGGGCGCCAACGTGCCCCTGGCCCATTCGCGGTTCACCCTGGAAGCCCCCGCCGGTTCCGGGCTGCGCTGGAAGCTGGAGGGCCTGCCGGAGACCGCCCTGACCCGCACCGAGGCCGGCGGCCGCGTGCGGATCACCGTGGAGGCCGCGAACCTGGAAGCTGCCGCGGTCCGCGAACCCATGGAGCCCAACGACGTGGAGTCCACCCCCCATATCAAGTGGACCACCACCCCTTCCTGGAAGGCCGTGGCGGAGGAGTACCTGGACATCGTCAAGGCCCAGACGAAGGATGCCGACCTCAAGGCCGTGGCCGCGGCGGCTACCGCCGGGGCCAAGGACCGCGCCACCATCATCGACCGCGTCCTCGCCTATGTGCAGAAGCGGGTGCGCTACGCG
>DBME01000008.1:419-9878 GCA_002298155.1 Holophagaceae bacterium UBA706
CGGCGACTGCAAGGACAAGGCCTGCCTCGTGGCCTCGCTCCTGGAGGCCCTGGGCATCGAGGCCAAGCTCGCCCTTCTGCGGTCCACACCCATCGAAGGGGTGGACTTCGAAATGCCCGGCCTGAGCCTGTTCGATCACGTCATCGTCTACCTGCCCGGCAAGGAACCCCTCTGGATCGACGCCACCGCGCGTCAGGCCCGGGCCGGGCTCCTGCCCACCCCGGACCAGGGAAAGCTGGCCCTGGTGGTGGCGAGGGGCAGCCGGAACCTGCTGCGCACCCCCGAGACCCCCGCCGAAGCCAACGTCACCCTTCGCACCTGCGATGTGATCCTGGCCGACGAGGGCCCCGGACGCATCACCGATACGGTCGACGTCTCGGGCCCCGGGGAGCTCATGTGGCGCTCGGGCTACGGCTCCGCCGACCCCACCAAGCTCAGGGAATTCCTCGCCACCCACGCCGCCCAGACGTACAAAGGCGAAGGGATCGAGGCCGTGGAACTGCGGGACCCCGACGACCTCGCCCGGCCCTTCCAGCTGCGCTACGACATCCTGAAGGCCGGGGTGGCCTTCACGGCCACCCGGGACGCTTCGGTCTCCATGAACCCCGCCACGCTGGTCAACGCCTTCGAGACGATCCTCCAGGGAGGGGAGAAACCCCAGGGGACGCGCCGCACGGACCTCGTCATCCCCGAACCGTACGTCCTGGAGAACCGCTGGATCCTCCACCCCCCCGTGGGCTACGCCTGCGAAGGGCTGCCCGAGAACCGCACCTTCACCTTCGGTTCGTCCACCCTCACCTATGCCTTCGCGGGCCGCCCCGACGGGGCCGTGGAGGCGACCTTCCGCTTCACCTGCTCCCAGCGGCGCTGGACGGCGGCCCAGGTGACCGAAGCCCGCAAGGCCCTGGCGACCTTCCGCACCGGCAAGGTGCCCGCCGTGGTCTTCCAGCACAAGGGCGAGGACCTGCTGTCGGCGGGGAAGACCCCCGAGGCCCTGGCGGAATTCCGCCGCCTCATGGACCTGCAGAAGGGCCAGCCCGGCCCCTACCTGCGCTTGGCCCGGGCCCAGCTGGCCGCGGGGCTGGGGGACAGCGCCCGGGCCTCGGCCCAGCGCGCGGTGGAGCTCAAGCCGGATGCCGCGTTCTCCCATGCCACCCTCGCTTGGATCCTGCAGCACGATCCCATGGGACGGCGCTTCAAGCCCGGCTGGGACCGCGCGGGGAGCGTGAAGGCCTACCGCGAGGCCATCCGCCTGGAACCCGAGGCCCGGCACCACCGGTACAACCTCGCCGTGCTCCTGGAGCACGACGAGAACGGCATCCGCTACCTCTCCGGCGACCTCAAGGAGGCCATGGACATCTATCGCGCCCTGGACGCCAAGGAGAAGAACGAGACCATCGAGGAGAACCTCGTGGCCTGCCTGGCCAAGACCGGCCAGCTGGAGGAGGCCATGGAACTCGTGCGGCCCCGCCAGGGCGCGGCCCGCTGGGATGCGTGGTACATCGCCCTGAACGTGCGCCTCAAAGGCATCCAGCCCGCCCTGGCCCAGGCCACCCAGGATCTCCAGGACGCCGCGGTCCGGCGCCAGGCGCTGCGCACCGCCGGGGACTGGCTCGTGCAGATGCGCCAGTACGCCGACGCCTCGACCCTCCTGAGGGAGGGGGCTCCGGGCGCGGAGCAGGTGACCCAGATCCTGGGCCAGGCCGAGAACATCGCCCGCATCCACCCCGCCGACACCTCCCGGCTCACCACCAGGGACCCCAAGTCCACGGTGCTGCTCTTCTTCAGCCTGGTCTTCGACGTGCACCCCGACATGAAGAAGCTGCGCGGCCTTCTGGAGGACGGCATGAGCCGGTCCGCCACCGACGAGGAGCTCCTGGCGCCACGCAACATGCTCATGTCCCTCATGGGCGCGCGGGGCATCCCCGCCGAGGGGCTCCGGGACTCGCTCCTGTCCTTCGCCGAGGTCTCCGTGGATGGCACCGACGCCAAGGGCTACCTGGCCCAGGCCCAGTGCCTGACGGGCAGGATGTCCCTGTTCCTGATAAGGGAGAAGGACGGCTACCGCATCGCCGGCCTGCAGGGCAACTGGCAGGACATGGCCCACATGGCCCGGGAGCTCCTGGCCCGGGGCGACCTCAAGAGCGCCGCCGTCTGGCTCGAGCGGGCCCAGGACCAGATGCCCTGGAAGATGGGCGGAGGCGACATCCATTCCGGCCATCCCGTGTTCCGCCTCTGGGTGCGCACCCATCCCGGCGGCCTCCAGGACGCCAGCGTCGCCACGGCGGCCCTCCTGGCCTACAACGATCCCGACGCCTCGACCATGGCCACCCTGCGCGCCGCCTTCGACCGGTCCAAGGATGGGTTCCAGCGCTACGCCATCGCCCAGGCCCTGCTCAGCGGCATGGTCCGCAGGGGCGAGTTCAGGGATTTCGACCTGATCATGAACGGATTCCGGGCCGCCAGCCCCGACACCCTCTCCCTGGCCTGGGCGCGCGCCTTCGCCCTGGAGGGCGCGGGACGGTGGGAGGAGCTCCTGGAATCCGCCACGCGCTCGCTCCGCGCCCATCAAGGAGACAACTCGTTCATCAAGGCCCGCCTCCTGGCCATGCTCCACCTCGGCCGCTACAAGGAGGCCGAGACCCTGCTCCTGGGGGACGACGTGCGCACGCGCCTCACCCCGGACGATGCCATCCAGGTGGCCTGGACCCTGGCGGAGGAAGGCCGGGCCAATGACCGCACGGTGGACCTGGCACGCAAGGGTCCCGCGGATTCCCCCACCGCCCAGCGGGTGCTGGCCCTGGTCCTGGCCGACCGGGGGCGCACCCTGGAGGCCCGGGAGACCCTGCAGAAGGCCATGACCCTGGCCTGGGCCGAAAGGCCCACCCGGGAGGACTGGTACGTCTACGGGCGCATCGCCGAGAAGCTGGGCGACGCGGCCGAAGCCCGGGTCTGCTACCAGCGCGTGGTGGACGGCACGGACCGGCCCTCCATGGCCATGGCCGACTGCGTCCAGCGCGCCGCCGCCCGGCTCCGAAAGCTCGGAAAAGCCTGACCTTCTGGGCGGCGAGGGGATTATGCTGATCGGATCCCCGAGCGGAGTCCCTATGGAAAGCCCTGCTCTTGAAGAACTTCGCAAATTCGTGGCCCCGGAGTTCATCTTCGGAAGGGACGCGCGCAAGCTGGTGGCGCGCTATGCCCGCAAGCTTGGCGGCAAGCGCATCTTCCTGGTGTCCGATCCCGGCGTGCACGCCGCGGGGTGGGCCCAGGAGGCCCTGGACCTGCTGGTGGCCGAGGGCCTGATCGTGACGTTGTTCCTGGGCGTCTCGCCCAACCCCCGGGACGGGGAGGTCATGGAGGGGGCCGCCGCCTTCCGGGAGAGCGGCAGCGACCTGGTCGTCGCCGTGGGAGGCGGCAGCGCCATGGACTGCGCCAAGGGCATCGGCATCGTGGCCCAGAACCGCGGCTCCATCCTGGACTACGAGGGCGTGGACCAGGTGCCCGAGCCCATGCCGCCCCTCATCTGCATCCCCACCACCGGCGGCACGTCGGCCGACGTCTCGCAGTTCGCCATCATCAACAACACCTCCGAGAAGGTGAAGATCGCCATCATCAGCAAGGCCGTGGTGCCCGACGTGGCCCTCATCGACCCCTGCACGCTGGTCACCATGAGCCCCTACCTCACGGCCTGCACGGGCATCGACGCGCTGGTGCACGCCATCGAGGCCTTCGTGTCCAACGCCCAGTCCCCCATCACCGACCTCCACGCCCTGGAGGCCATCCGCCTGATATCCGACAATCTCCGGGCCAGCGTCGCCGCGCCCGGCGACCTGGAACTCCGGGGCCGGATCATGCTCGCGAGCCTCCAGGCCGGGCTGGCCTTCTCCAATGCGAGCCTGGGGTGCGTGCACGCCATGGCCCACAGTCTGGGCGGCTTCCTGGATCTCCCCCATGGGGAGTGCAACGCGCTGATCCTGCCCCATGTCATGGCCTACAACCTCCCCGCCGCCGGGGACCGCTTCCGGCGCATCGGCGAAGCCATGGGCCTGCCCCTGGACGGGCTGGGTGAGAAGAACTGCGGCCGAGCCCTGGTGGACGGCGTCCTGGAGCTGCGCAGATCCTGCGGAATCCACGGGGGCCTGGGCGACCGGGGCGTGAAGGCCGCGGACCTGCCGGGGCTAGCCGAGAAGGCCATCGAGGACCCCTGCAACGCCACCAATCCCCGGCCGCCCACGCGGGGCGACCTGGAAGCCCTGTACGCCGAGGCCCTGTGATGCGGCGCAAGCAGGACTGGTCGGAGATGCGGGAAGGCATCATCGGACTGGGGGAGGAATCCTCCCGGCGCAGCTTCTACCCCGAGCTCATGGACCGCCTGGCCGAGCTGGAGCGGGCCCAGGCCGAGATCACCCGCTCCCAGGAGAACCTGTGGACGGTGTTCAACAGCATGAGCGACGCCATGATCATCCACGACCTGGAGGGCCGCATCCTCGAGGTGAACGACGCCATGCTGGCCATGTTCGGCCTGGTCCGCGGCATGTGCCGGAACTACACCGTCCTCGACCTCACCGCCGCCCCGGAGGGCCGGGAGGCCACCTGGGCGCGCCTGGCGGAACTGTGGTCGCGGCCCGGGGATTCCGCCAATACCTCGGAGTGGAAGGTGCGCCGGCCCCTCGCGCCCGAAGAGACCTTCGAAGTGGAAGTTTCCCTGCGGAGGGGGCGCTGGTACGAGCAGGAGGTCTTCATCGCCGTGCTGCGGGACATATCCGAGCGCAAACGGCTGGAAGCGCGCCTCAACGAGACCCAGAAGCTCGAAGCCATGGGCCAGCTCGCCGGGGGCATCGCCCACGACACCAACAACATGCTCGCCGTCATCCTGGGCTGGGTGGACCTGCTGCTGGAGACGCCCTTCGACCCCGGGGAATTCCCCTCCCATCTGAACCGCATCCGCAAAGCGGCCCTCAATTCCACGGAGCTGATCCGCCAGCTGCTGGCCTTCGCGCGGCGGCAGCCCATCCAGCCGGTGGTGGCCGACCTGAACCTGCTGGTGGACGGGACGCAGCGGATGCTGGGCCGGCTCATCGGCGAACAGTACGCCCTGCGGTGGCGGCCCGCCCAGGGGCTCTGGCCCGTGCGCATGGACCCCACCCAGGTGGACCAGATCCTCACCAACCTGCTGCTCAACGCCCGGGACGCGGTACGGCCCGGGGACACCATCACCATCGAGACGGCCAACCTGAGCGTGGACGCGGTCTACGCCCAGGCCCACCCGGACGCCGCCGAAGGGGACTACACCGTCCTGGTGGTGAGCGACACGGGCCAGGGCATGCCGCCGGAGGTGGTCGAGAAGATCTTCGAGCCCTTCTTCACCACCAAGGCCATGGGCCGGGGCACCGGGCTGGGGCTGGCCACGGTGTACGGCATCGTGCGCCAGAACCACGGCTTCATCACGGTCTACAGCGTTCCCGGCAAGGGGACGTCCTTCCGGGTGCATTTCCCCCGATTCCTGGACGAGGGCGCCGCCACCGAAGCCGCCGCCGAGGCCCGCGCCCCCGTGGGCACCGAGACCATCCTGCTGGTGGAGGACGAGGAATCCCTGCTGGAACTGGGCCGGAACCTCCTGGAGTCCGCCGGCTACCGCGTGGCGCCCATGGCGCACCCCCTGGAGGCCCTGCGCTGGGCGGAGGAAGGCGGCCACTTCGACCTGCTGGCCACCGACCTGGTGATGCCGGGCATGAACGGACGCGAACTCCACGACAAGCTGAGCGCAAAGCGCCCGGGGCTGAAGACCCTCTTCCTGTCAGGCTACCCCGCCGGGGCCATCGACCTGGACCGGTTGCCCGGGGAGGGCTGCGGGTTCCTGCAGAAGCCCTTCACCCGTACCGGCCTCCTCCAAGCCGTGCGCAGGGTGCTGGACCGGGCCTGATCTGGCCTACACCGAACCTTTCAAGCCAAAGGCCCCCGATCTCTCCAGGCGAAGGCATAACGCTTGGTAATGCACTCTTTATCCCCTAGATCCCATTCATCAGCGGCCAAACTTTTAGTCTGGGATGCCTCGGCGCAAGGTGGGCAGTCCACCTGGGTTCCAACCACGGCTCCGTCGAATCTTCAGGTTGTTTTTGGCCGCTGATGAATGGGATCTAGGGGATAAAGTATGCATCACCAGGCCTTACCCCCCTGAGAGAATACGGAGGGTCTAACGCGCCAGGGTGATCTTGATGTCCCCCGGCGGGGGCTCGGGCGGCTTGGTGCCCGGGCGGCCGGGTTCGGGGCGAGGGGGCGTGGAGGCGTTGCCGCTGGCTTCCCGGCCCATGCCCTGGCTGATGGACATGCCCCGGTCCATGTTGGAGCGGGACATTTCGCTGGTGGACGCGATGCCCTCCAGCTTGAGCTTGAACTCGCCGACGTTGGTGGCGCGCTTGAGGGCCTCCTCGACAGTGATGAGCCCTTCCTGCAGGAGGAAGTAGAGGCTCTGGTCGAAGGTCTGCATGCCGTACTGGGAGGTGCCCTGGGCGATGACGTCCTTGAGCCCCTTGGTCTTGTCCTTGTCCTCGATGCAGGCCTTGACCGTCTCGGTGGCGATGAGCACCTCCACGGCGGGCACCCGGCCTTGCCCATCGGCCCGGGGGACCAGGCGCTGGGAGACGACGGCCTTGAGCACCTGGCTCAGCTGGATGCGGATCTGCTTCTGATGGTGGGGCGGGAACACCGAGATGACCCGGTTGATGGTCTCGGAGGCGTCCAGGGTGTGCAAGGTGGAGAACACCAGGTGGCCGGTCTCGGCGGCGTGGATGGCCGTTTCGATGGTCTCGTAGTCGCGCATTTCGCCCACGAGGATGACGTCCGGGTCCTGGCGGAGGGCGGCGCGGAGGGCCGTGGCGAAGCTCTTGCAGTCCGCCTCCACCTCCCGCTGGTTGATGATCGAGAGGTTGTCCCGGTGCAGGTATTCGATGGGGTCCTCGATGGTGAGAATATGCTCACTTCGCGTGGCGTTGATGAGGTCGATCATGGCCGCCAGGGTCGTGGACTTGCCCGAACCGGTGGTGCCGGTGACCAGGACCAGGCCGCGCTGCTCCTCGCAGATCTTCGAGAGGGCCCGGGGCAGCATCAGGTCCTCGATGGAGAAGATGCGCCGGGGGATGACCCGGAGCACCATGCCCACCGTGCCCCGCTGGTTGAAGATGTTGCACCGGAACCGGCCCAGGGCCGGAACCGAATAGGCGAGGTCAATGTCCATATTTTCTTTGAACTTCGCCTTCTGCCGGTCCGTTGCCATGATGGAGTAGGCCATGGCGATGGTGTCCTCCTGGACCAGCTTTTTGAACTGGGTCAGAGGTGCCAGACGACCCTTGACCCGGGCGATGGGGTAGTTCCCCACCTTCAGGTGCAGGTCGGACCCGCCCAGATCGACGATGGTGGTAAGCAGTTCGTTGATATGCATAACCAGCTCCGCTCGTTCCGACAGGTTCCCCAAGGACGATTTCCGACCATCTTAGTCCTTCCGGGCAAATCTGCGATGGGTGAATTGACACTTGCCTGTTAAAATCGAGGGTTCTGCCGGAACCGCACCCGGCTCCCCGTTCTTTCCAAGGACCCAGATGACCGCCATCGAAAAGATCCGCAACGTCGCCATCATTGCCCACGTCGACCATGGCAAGACCACCCTCGTGGATGCCATGTTCAAGGGCGCACACATGTTCCGGGACAACCAGAGGGTCCAGGAACGGGCGCTGGACAGCAACGACCAGGAACGGGAACGCGGCATCACCATCCTCGCCAAGACCACCGCCCTGCACTGGGGCGGCTACCGGTTCAACATCGTCGACACCCCGGGCCACGCCGACTTCGGCGGCGAAGTGGAGCGGGTGCTCAGCATGGTGGACTCCGTCCTCCTGGTGGTGGACGCCTTCGACGGCCCCATGCCCCAGACCAAGTTCGTCACCCGCAAGGCCCTGGCCCTGGGTCTCCGGCCCATCGTGGTCATCAACAAGGTCG
Source organism: Holophagaceae bacterium UBA706 (assembly GCA_002298155.1). Taxonomy (GTDB): domain Bacteria; phylum Acidobacteriota; class Holophagae; order Holophagales; family Holophagaceae; genus Mesoterricola. Next base: position 8,412 of record DBME01000008.1, read on the forward strand.
ACCGCCCCGGCGCCCGGCCCCTCTGGTCCCAGGACGCGGTCTTCGAGCTCCTCATCGAGCTGGGCGCCACGGAAGCGCAGCTGGACTTCTGCTGCGTCTTCGCCAGCGCCAAGCAGGGCTACGCCATGATGGACATCAACGATCCCACGGACAGCCTCGACCCCCTCTTCGACGCCATCGTCAAGCACTGCCCCCCTCCCACGGGCGATCCCGAGGCTCCCCTGCAGATGCTGGTGACCCTCATGGACTACAACGACTTCGTGGGCCAGATCGGCATCGGACGCATCGTCAACGGCCGCATCAAGGTGGGCGAGCAGGTCAGCCTCATCAAGCGCGACGGCAGCGTCCAGAGCCAGAAGGTCTCCATGCTGTACGGCTTCGAGGGGCTCACCCGGGTGAACCTCACGGAGGCCTCCGCCGGCGAGATCATCGCCCTGGCGGGCATCCCGGACATCCGCGTGGGCGAGACCATCGCCAGCCTGGAGAATCCCCAGGCCCTCGAATACGTCGACATCGACGAGCCCACCATCTCCATGATGTTCGTCGTCAACAACGGCCCCTTCGCGGGCCAGGACGGCAAGCACACCCAGAGCCGCCGCATCCGCGAGCGCCTCACCAAGGAGCTGCAGCACAACGTGGCCCTGCGCGTCGAGGACACCGAGAGCCCCGACTCCTTCAAGGTCTCCGGCCGCGGCGAGCTGCACCTGGCCGTGCTCATCGAGACCATGCGCCGGGAAGGCTTCGAGCTGTGCGTGAGCCGGCCCGAGGTGATCCTCCACACCGACCCCGAGACCGGCGAGAAGCTGGAACCCTACGAGGACATCACCATCGACGTGCCCGACATCTACATGGGCGTGGTCATGGAGAAGCTCGGCACCCGCAAGGCCGAGATGCAGGACATGGGCAATGAGCTGGGCCGGGTGCGCCTCCACTTCAAGATCCCCAGCCGCGGCCTCATCGGCTACCGCTCGGAGTTCATGACCGACACCCGGGGCGAAGGCATCATCCACAGCCTCTTCAGCCACTACGGTCCCTACAAGGGCGAGCTGCCCCGCCGAAAGAACGGCGTGCTCATCTCCATGGACCAGACCGAGGCCGTGGGCTTCGCGCTCATGAGCCTGGAGGACCGGGGCGTCATGTTCGTGCACCCGGGCACCAAGTGCTACGAGGGCATGATCGTCGGCGAGCACGCCCGCGAGAACGACCTGGTGGTGAACATCGGCAAGGTCAAGAAACTGAGCAACATGCGTTCATCCGGCGCCGACGAGGCCACCCGCATCACCCCGCCCCGGGACCACACCCTGGAGCAGGCCCTGGAATACATCGAGAACGACGAGCTGGTGGAAGTGACCCCCAACTTCGTGCGCATGCGCAAGCGCATCCTGTCCGAGAACGACCGCAAGAAGGCCGAACGCCGCAGCAACGCCTAGCGCGAAGCTGACAACGAACTGAACGAGCCGGCCCGGG
>DBME01000239.1 GCA_002298155.1 Holophagaceae bacterium UBA706
CCTGACCGACCGGGCGGCGGCCGACCTCGAGCGGCTGGCCCCGTTCGGCGCGGGCCACCCGGAGCCCGTCTTCGCGCTGCGCCGCGCCGCCGCACGAGGGCGCACGGTCGGCTCGGGTGGGGTGCACCTGAAGCTCAACCTGGGCGTCCGGGGCCTCGACGCCATCGGCTTCGGCCTGGGGGACCGGGTCCGGCTCTGCACCGAGGGGCCGGTGGACGCGGCCTTCTCGGTCGGGTTCGACGAGTGGGACGGCAAGCGCCGGCTCCAGCTCAAGCTGCGCGACCTCCGGCGGGCGGGGTAGGGCGCGGCGTCCCGGGGCTGACCGTCCTTGACGGTCCTCGTTCCGCAGTGTTAGCTGCAAGACCCCCCTGGCAGGAGGATGCGCGACGTGTCGCGTTTCATCACCGAGCTGAAGCGGACCCATTCCTGTGGCGAGCTGACCAAGGCCGACATCGGCAAGGACGTCGTGCTGTTCGGCTGGGTCAACAANNCTTCATCGACCTGCGCGACCGCGAGGGGCTCACCCAGGTGGTCTTCCAGGAGGACGTCCAGCCGGTGGTCCACGAGCTGGCCGGGCAGCTCCGGCTGGAGTACTGCGTCGGCATCCGCGGCACCGTGGTCTCCCGCGGCGGGAACAGCAACCCGAAGCTGCGCACCGGCGAGATCGAGGTCCACGCGACCGATCTGGCGATCTTCAACCGNNTTCCCCATCGAGGACAAGATCGACACCGGCGAGGAGAAGCGGCTCCAGTACCGCTACCTCGACCTGCGCCGGGCGCCGCTGCAGAAGACCCTGATGACCCGGGCCAAGGTGAACCACCTGACCCGCAACTACTTCACCGACCAGGGCTTCCTCGAGCTGGAGACGCCCTTCATGGTGAAGTACACGCCGGGCGGGGCCCGCAACTTCCTGGTCCCCTCGCGCCTCAACCCGGGCAAGTTCTACGCCCTGGCCGAGAGCCCGCAGCTCTTCAAGCAGCTGTACATGATGGCCGGCTTCGACCGGTACTTCCAGATCGTNNGAGTTCACCCAGATCGACGTGGAGATGTCCTTCGTCGAGCAGGGGGACATCTTCGACGTCATCGAGGGGCTGGTGGTGAAGCTCTGGAAGGAGGCGCTGGGGATCGAGCTCCCGCGCCCGTTCCTGCGCATGCCCTTCGCCGAGTCGATGGCCAAGTACGGCAACGACAAGCCGGACCTCCGCTTCGACCTCCCGCACGTGGTGCTCACGGAGCTGGTGAAGCAGCACGACGGCGGCGGCGTGCCGCTGCTGCTCGACGCGGTGAAGGCCGGCGGCATCGTCAAGGCGCTGCGGGTGCCGGCCAGCGCCGCCTTCTCCCGCACCGAGATCGACAAGCTCGAGGAGTACGTGAAGGGGATGGGGGCCAAGGGGCTGGCCCGCGCCAAGGTGGGCGAGCAGGGCGAGTGGACCCAGTCCCCCTTCGCCAAGACCATCACCGCCGAGCTGCGCCAGGCCATCAACGCGGCCGTGGGCGCGGAGCCGGGCGACCTGCTCCTCTTCCAGTTCGGCAAGGCCGGCATGGTCCACACCGTGATGGCCAACCTGCGCGTCCACCTGGCCAAGCGGATGGGGCTCATCCCCGAGTTCGGCTCCGGCGGGCAGTGGCGCTTCCTCTGGGTGGTCGACCCGCCGCTCTTCGAGTACGACGAGGAGGAGAAGACCTGGGCCGCGGCCCACCACGCCTTCACCCGGCCGCACGACGAGGATCTCCAGTACCTCGAGACCGATCCGGGCAAGGTGGACTGCTACCGCTACGACCTGGTGCTGAACGGCTTCGAGATCGGCGGCGGCTCCATCCGGCTCCACGACCCGGCGGTCCAGGCCCGCGTCTTCAAGGCCATGGGCATCTCCGACGAGGAGGCCCGCGCCAAGTTCGGCTTCCTGCTCGACGCGCTGAAGATGGGCGCGCCGCCCCACGGCGGCATCGCCCTGGGTCTGGACCGCCTGGTGATGCTCCTGGTGGGCGCCAGCAACATCCGGGAAGTCATCGCCTTCCCCAAGACCGCCCAGGCCCGCTGCCTCATGACCAGCGCGCCGTCGCCGGTGGATCCGCGCCAGCTCCGCGAGCTGCGCATCCAGATCGAGCAGGCCCAGCAGTGGCGCGCGGGCGTCATGTTCTTCGAGAGCGTGCCCGCGGAGTACCAGGCCCCCCTGGGCGCCCTGCGCACCCTCACCGCCGGCCAGCCCAGCTCCACGAGCACCCTGGTGCTCGACGGCGAAGTGGTGAAGGTGGAGACCACCCGGATCCCCGGGTGATCACCTCCGGGGCTTGTGGCCCCCCCGGCCCCGGGCTATGCTTTCGTCCATGACGTCCGTCCTCGCCGCTCCCGCCGTGCACCCGCGCCCTAGATGGGCGGGCGCAGGGCCATGGGCCGGCTGAAGCGCCGGATCCCTTCTCCTTTCCCCCGCCCCCGGATTCGACTCCCGGGGGCGTTTCGCATTGGGAGGTTCCCGTGAACGACAAATTGGCCGTCATCGGCTTCGGTACCATGGGCCAGGCCATCACCGGCGGCCTGGTGGAAGCCGCGGGCTACCCTCCCGAGCGCATCGTCACCTCGGACAAGGCCAAGGGACCCAAGGCCCGGGCCCGGGCCCAGGCCCTGGGCATCGGGTGGGAGGCCCACCCCCTGGAGGCGGTGAAGCAGTCCCAGGCCGTGCTGCTCTGCGTGAAGCCCAAGGACCTGGGCGCCCTCCTGGACGGCCTGCGCGCCTCGGGGGCCCTGGACCACAAGCCCCTGGTCGTCTCCATCGCGGCGGGGGTGGACCTGGCCTTCCTGCAGGCCCGCGTTCCCGAAGGCACGCCCGTCATCCGCGCCATGCCCAACACGCCCTGCTCCATCCGCATGGGCACCACGGTCCTGGCGCCGGGGCTCCATGCGGGCGACGAGCACCTGGCCGTGGCCCGGACGTACTTCGAGCCCCTGGGGGCGGTGCTGGACCTGGAGGAGCACCACTTCGATGCCGTGACCGGGCTCAGCGCCAGCGGGCCCGCGTTCATCTTCGTGATCCTGGAGGCCCTGGCCGAAGGGGGCGTGCAGTGCGGCCTGCCCCGGGCCGTGGCGCTGGAGCTGGCGGCGCGCATGACCCTGGGCGCGGCCTCCATGGTGCTCCAGACCGGGCGCCACCCCGCGGCGCTGAAGGACGAGGTGACCACCCCCGCGGGCTGCACCATCGCGGGACTCCTGGCCCTGGAGGACGGGCGCATCCGCTCCGTCCTGGCCCGGGGCGTCGAACGCGCGGCGCAGGTGGCCGGAGGCCTGGGCAGCTAGCGAGGAGACGGGCAGAATGAAGGCATGGACGACAATGCGCGTGCGTGCCTGAATTGCGGAACGCCCCTCCACGGGGCGTTCTGCCATCACTGCGGCCAGAAGGACCAGCCCCGGAGGGTGAGGCTGGGGCACCTGCTGGAGGAGTTGGTGGGAGCGTTCCTGAACTACGACCAGAAGGTGCTTTCCAGCCTGTGGCTCCTGGTGAGCCGGCCGGGCTTCCTGGCGCAGGAGTACCTCGAAGGGCGCCGCGTGCGGCACCTTTCACCCCTGCGGATCTACGTGGTGATCAGCTTCGTGATGTTCTTCCTGTTCTCCTTCGTGCCCGCCGGGCAGAAGCGCCAGGGCGGCACGAAGCCCGCCCAGGTGGAGCTCCACCTGGAGGGCGTCGAAGCCTCCGGGGAGGCCAGGCCCAAGGGCTCCCACAAGCCTTCCTGGGCCTCAGCCCTCCAGGCCCGCGCCAAGCGCGCCCAGGCCGACCCGGACCACTTCAAGGCGACCTTCCTGAACAACCTCTCCCGGGCCCTGTTCCTGCTCATGCCGTTCTTCGCGCTGCTGCTGTTCCTGCTCCATCTGCGCAGCCGCACCTTCTTCGTGGAGCACATGGTCCTGTCGCTCCACTACCACGCCTTCTCCTTCCTCATCATCCTGGCCCTCCTGGGCCTCGCCCTGCTGCCGGGTGAGGACTGGGGCTGCTGGCCGGGGGCGGTGCTGTTCTTCACGCCGCCGGTGTACCTGACCCTGGCCCTCCAGCGGCTCTACCGCAGGGGCTGGGTGCGCAGCGCCCTCAAGGCGGCGCTGGCGAGCACCATCTACGGCATCGCGCTGACCGCGGCCCTGCTGGGGCTTCTCTACCTGTCCCTGCCGGACGCGGGCCCGGGTGAGGCCGCCCCGGCGGTGGCGGAAGCCGCGGCGCCCTGAATGGCGGGGAGAACCTTCCCCTTCAGCGCAGGCCTTGGGCCACGTAGAGGTCGCTGGTCTTGCGGTCGTAGGTGTAGGCGATGTTCTGCGCATCCGGGGAGAGGTGCACGCTGATGGTGCTCCGGTAGCCGGCGATGTCGGGGGGCATGAAGGTGGCGACCGGCTGGCGGCGCCCCGTGACGGGATCCAGGCGGAAGACCTTCACCGGAAGGTCCGAGGGCCGTCCGGTGATGAAGAGCCCGGCCCGGGTCCAGGCCACGGGGACCTCTCCGGGCTGAATGCCCAGGATGGGCGCGGGTTGGCCGCCATCCAGGGGATAGCGCACATACGTGCCCCGGGCGGTGGTCGTGCCGATCATGTGGGTGCCTTCGGGGGAGAGCATGAGCGGACGGGGCGCCCGCACGCCCACGGGGGTGAAGGCCTTGAGGGGGCCGCCCTGGAGATCGGCCGTATAGAACCGCCAATCCTGGCCCTTCTCCTGGCCGGCGAACAGCACCTTCCGGCCTTTGTCGAACAGCAGCGGGTCGTCCAGGCCATCGAAGTTGGCGGGCACCGGCCGGGTCACCGTCAAACCTGCGCCGGTGGGAATGAAGGTGAGGGTGTTGTCGCCCTGGGCGGCATCGCCCCCGTGGATGCTCACGCCCACGTACGCGCCGTCCGGCGAGAGCGAACGGGGGTTGGCCTTGCACAGGCGCACCGCGGGGGCGCCGTCCAGGCCGCGGAGGTAGGTGAGGTCCTGGGTGGTGCCGCCGTCGATGCTGGGGGATTCCAGCAGCAGAAGACCCTTGCCGTCGGGGAGGAAGGCCACGGCCTGGGTGCCGTCCATGATCGACAGGTCCCGGGGCACGCCCTGGCCCGCCTGCTGCACCATGACGCCCCGGCGGGACTGCTGCACCACCAGGAGGGCGCGCCCGTCCTGGGCGAGGTCCATGAGCTGGGTGGCGCCGGGTCCCCGCCAGACGATACGGCGCCGGCCCTTGAGATCCAGGGACCACAGCACGGTCTGGTCGCCCTGGATTTCCGAGAGCCAGACTTCCTTGCCGCTGGGATGCCAAGCCAGGCCCGTGAAGGTGGAGCCGAAGGTGTCGTCGGCCTTCTCCATGAGCACCCGTGGCTTGCCGGGGCCGTCGAAGAGCAGGACCTTGGTGCTGTCCCCCGTGCCGTCCACCAGGGCGATGCGGTCGCCGGGGTGGGACATCCTGAGGAGCTTCAGGGTGCCGTTGCTCTGGTGGAGCACCTTGCCCGCGGGGTATTCCAGGCGGGTGGGAAAGCCCTGGCCCCAGGACAGCACCGCGCAGGCGGCGCCCTCGGTGATCCAGGCGGCTTCCTGGATGTTCTCCGCGAGATCCCGGGAAGCGCCGCCGGCCCCGGGCATCTGGGCCAGGGTGCCCATGAAGGTGTCGTCCCCCGGCCGGGCATCCCGGAGGATCGCCAGGTCGTTGGCGCCGGAGACGCTCAGCAGCACGGAGCCCGGGGCGCCGAAGGGGCGGGGTTCCGGGCTTTCCGGGGTGCGCACGAAGAGTTCCGACCTGCGGCCCTGGAACCTGGCGCAGAAGAAGACGGATCGTCCATCGGCACTGAAGAACGCCGTCTCCACCTCGCCCGGGGC
>DBME01000242.1 GCA_002298155.1 Holophagaceae bacterium UBA706
GTTGATGTTCACGCCGCCGTAGATGGAGGTGGAACGCAGGGGGAGGTGGGCCCCATAGGTGCGCACGCTCTCCTCCACCTGCATGCAGAGCTCGCGGGTGGGGGTGAGGATGAGGCAGCGGATGGGATGCCGGGCGGGGGAGGCGCTGGAATTGGCATCGGGCGCCAGCAGCTGGAGGATGGGCAGGACAAAGCCCGCCGTCTTGCCCGTGCCGGTCTGGGCGCCGGCGAGGAGGTCCCGGCCGCTGAGGATGAGGGGAACCGCCTGGGCCTGGACGGGGGTGGGGGTTTCGTAGCCCTGCTCTCGCACGGCACGCAGCAGCTCCGGCCGGAGGCCGAGTTCTTCGAAGGACATCTGTGCTCCTGATGTGGGCCCGCCCGCGTGGTTATGGGTAGTTCGCGGGACCCGGTCAGGGCGTGGATGGAATTCGAAACAGGAACCGGCGGGGCCGGATGAAGGACGCAGACCGGAGCGCCTTCCAGAACGAACGTACAGAATAGCGAGAATAGGTCGCAAAATCCAGTTTTATTCTTCAGGGGCTTGGGTTTCTGCGGGTTTTCAAACTTCCGGGCCCTGCGATGCCCGTCACAAGCCGCTTGGCCTCCCCGCCGCCCCAGGGCACATTGGAATGCAACGGTTTCAGCGAGGTTCCCATGGCCCACCAGGTCGTCGAGTGCGTTCCCAATTTCTCCGAAGGCCGCGACATGGCGAAGATCCGCCAGATCACGGACGCCATCGAGGCGGTCCAGGGCGTGCGCCTTCTGGATGTGGACCCCGGCGCGGACACCAACCGCACGGTGGTGACCTTCGTGGGCAGCCCCGACGCGGTGGTCGAGGCCGCCTTCCAGGCCGTGAAGACCGCCGCCCGGGTCATCGACATGGCCACCCACCATGGCGCCCACCCCCGCATGGGGGCCACGGACGTCTGTCCGTTCGTTCCCGTGGAAGGCGTGACCCTGGACGACTGCGCCCAGCTGGCCCGGACCCTGGGCGAGCGCGTGGGCCGCGAACTTGAGATCCCCACCTACCTGTACGAGCACGCCGCGAGCCGCCCCGAGCGGCGCAACCTGGCGGTGGTGCGCAAGGGCGAATACGAGGGCCTGGAGGAGAAGCTCAAGGATCCCCAGTGGGCCCCCGACTTCGGCCCCGCGCGCTTCGACGCCCGGGCCGGCTCGCTCATCACCGGCGCCCGGGAATTCCTCGTGGCCTACAACATCACCCTCAACAGCCGCGACAAGAACCACGCCACCGACATCGCCTTCGAGCTGCGGGAGAAGGGCCGTGTCGCCCGGCGCGGCCAGAAGGACGCCTACTACAGCTCCGGCGACATCCTCTTCTACCGCGAGGGCTGCTTCCCCTGCGGCAACTGCGGCTTCGACGGGACCAGCTTCGAGGCGGTGGAGGCCCACTGCCGCGAGGAGCACGGCTACGACCTCCGCCACCTGCTCTCCCTCAACGACATCGACGCCGCCAAGGGCGTGGTGGGCAAGAAGGTGCACCGGGCCGGGCGCTTCTCCCACTGCAAGGCCATCGGCTGGTACGTGGACCAGTACAAGCGTGCGCAGCTCTCCATCAACCTCACCAACTACAAGATCACCAGCCCCGTGGACGTGCTCGAGGCCACCCGGAAGATGGCCGTGGAGCGAGGCCTGGTGGTCACCGGCAGCGAGATCGTGGGCCTTGTTCCCTTCCAGGCGCTGTACCAGGCCGGCCGGCACTACCTGAAGGTCCAGGGGCGCAGCCCCTTCGTGCCCGTGGCCGACGTGCTGGAGAACGCGGTCTTCTCCATGGGCCTGGCGGACGTCTCCCCCTTCGAGGTGGACAAGAAGGTGCTGGGCCTGCCCCGGCGCTTCGACCAGGGCCTCATGGCCATGACCGGCTCGGCCTTCGTGGACGAGGTCTCCCGGGACACCCCGGCCCCGGGCGGCGGTTCCATCGCGGCCCTGGCGGGCGCCCTGGGCGCGGCCCTGGCCTCCATGGTGGCCAACCTGACCCAGGGCAAGGGCCCCTCGGCCTCCACGCCCTTCCTCCTGGAAGCCGCGGAGAAGGCCCAGAAGGCCAAGGACGCCCTGGTGCTCGCCGTGGACGAGGACACCAACGCCTTCAACGCCTACATGGACGCCCGGCGCCTGCCCGCGGGAAGTCCCGCCGAGAAGGCCGCCCGGGAACTGGCCATGCAGAACGGCCTCAAGACGGCCGTGGACGTGCCCTGGTCCACCGCCACGGCCTGTTATGACGCCATGGAGGCTTCCGAGCTGGCCATGCACCACGGCAACCCGGCCTCCATCACCGACACCATGGTGGGCTTCACCATCGCCTTCGCCGGGGTCCGGGGGGGCATCTGGAATGTGCTCATCAACCTCAAGGACATCACCGACGAGGCCTTCAACGCCGACATGAAGACCCGGTGCGCGGAGCTGCTCGAGCGCGCCGAGGCCCTCGTCAAGCGGGCCACGGCCTACGGCGACGAGAAGCTGGAGGCCATGCTGGCCCGCAAGAAATAGCGTTTCCCGGATCCCCGGGCGATCAGAGCATGTCCTCCAGGAGCCCCTCGCCCAGCGCCCAGGGGCCATGCCCGGAGGCCGTGTTCAGGTGGCCCCGGGGACCCACCTCGGTGAACCGGCTGAGCCACGCGTCGGCGAATTCCCGGGCCCGGGCCACCGAGACGTAGGGATCGTTGCTGGAGGCAACCACCCGGCTATCGAAGGGCAGGGCGTGGAGGGGGATGGGCGCGAAGGAGGCGAAGGCCTCCCGGTGCTCCGGGGCCTCCACGTCCGGGGGCGCCACCAGGAGGGCGCCGTGGATGGGACGCCGGTAGGCGTCGGCCCAGTGCACCACGGCGAGGCATCCCAGGGAATGCGCCACCAGCAGGGGCGGGCCGGTCTCGTTGGCCCGGCGCACGGCGGCATCCAGGGCCTCGACCCAGTCGGGACGGTGGGGGAAGTCCCAGTTGGGCATCTGAACCCGGGACGCATAGGGCAGGTTGGCCTCCCAGAGGCTCTGCCAGTGGCCGGGACCGGAGTTGCCTTGACCCGGGATGATGAGGATGGGTGGGCGCATGGGGCACCTGGGGATGGATGCGGATATTGTGCCCCCATCCGGCCGGCTCCGGGCAGGTATGTAATACAATCCGTTGAACATCTTATTCAAAGGGAGCCTTCATGGCCCATGCCCGCCGCCTCCATGCCGCCCTCGGGGTCTTCGCCGCCCTGGCCATCCTGGGACACATGGGCTGCATGACCCCGAAGACCACCACTCACCGAAGCGGTCTGATGGAGTACCTCTACCCCGCCCGCAAGGACGCCCCCATCCCCAACCCCGCGGGCGCCCAGCTTCAACTGCCGCTGCGCCTGGGGCTGGCCTTCGTGCCGTCGGGTGGGGGCGGCTGGCGCGCCGCCGACGCCATCCCCGCCGGCACCGAGCGGCCCCTCCTGGACATCGTCAAGGGCGCCTTCAAGGACAAGACCTGGGTCAGCGAGATCAAGGTCATCCCCTCCACCTACCTCATGCCGGGCGGCGGCTTCCGGAACCTGGACCAGGTGTCCCGGATGTACGGCGTGGACGTCATCGCCCTGGTGAGCGTGGACCAGATCCAGTACACCGACCCCAAGTGGTACTCCTTCGCCTACCTTTCCGTCGTGGGCGCCTACGTCCTCCCCGGTGAGAAGAACGACACCCGGACCCTCATCGACGCCGCGATCTTCCACATCCCGTCGCGCACCTTCCTCCTGAGGGCCCCCGGCCAGAGCATCGTCAAGGGCAGTTCCACGCCGATCAGCCTCGAAGCTCGGCTTCGCGAGGACGCCGGGAAGGGCCTGGACCTGGCCATGCGAGAGCTGGCCAAGAACATGGCGGTGGAGGTGGAGTCCTTCAAGACCGACGTGGCCACCGGCGGCCGCAAGGACGTGGACGTGGTGGACCAGAAGGGCCAGTCCCTGCGGGCCACCGGGGGCCGGAACTTCGGGGGCGCCTTCGGGGGCGCCGAGGTGCTCGCGGGCCTCGCCCTGGTGGCGGCGGCCGCCCTGCGGCGCCGGCGTTCGTGAACCGCTGGGTCCTGGCCGCCGGGGCATGCTCCGAGCCCTGGCGCCTGTGGACCTGCCATGCCGTCCATTTCGGTCTCTGGAACGCCCTGCTCAACCTGGGCGCCCTGGCGGTGCCCTTCGTGCTGGCGCCCGCGCGGCTCCGGGGGCGCATGGCCCTGGTGCTGCTTCTGGTGGCACCCGTCCTGAGCCTGGCCATACTGGCCTCGCTGGAGGGCGGAGCCTACCGGGGGGCTTCGGGCCTGGCCTGCTCCGCCTGGGCCATGGCGGGCATCGCGCTCGCGTGGGACCGGGCCACCCGTTGGGAAGGCGTGGGGCTTCTGGCGCTTCTGGCCGTGAAGATCCTGGCGGAGACCTACGGCAAGGCGATCATGCCGGGGGGGGCCGGGTGGGTCAGTCTGCCGGCGGCCCACCGCTGGGGCGCGGCCCTGGGAGCGCTGGCATTCCCCCTGCTGCGGGTGGGACGCACCGTGCGGGCTACTCCCCGATGATCTTGATGAGCACACGCTTGTCGCGGCGCCCATCGAACTCCCCGTAGAAGATCTGCTCCCAGGGCCCGAAATCCAGGCGCCCCCGGGTCACCGCCACCACCACCTCGCGGCCCATGATCTGGCGCTTGTGGTGGGCGTCGCCGTTGTCCTCGCCGGAGCGGTTGTGCAGGTAGCCGCCCCGGGAGGGGTCGGCCCCGGCGTTGAAGGGCGCCAGCTTCTCCAGCCACCGCTGGTAGTCCTCCAGCAGGCCGGACTCGTCGTCGTTGATGAAGACGCTGGCCGTGATGTGCATGGCGTTGACCAGGCACAGGCCTTCCTGGATGCCGCTCAGTTCCAGGGCCTCCTCCACGTCGGGGGTGATGTTCACGAATCCCACCCGGGCGGGTTCGTGCAGGGTGATGGTCGCTCGGTGGGATTTCATGGGCTGCCTCCCCCCTACAGTAGACTGGAACCTCAACCGCAGGAGAAGACCCATGCTCACCATCGCCGGCCGCACCTTCCAGAACCGCCTCATCCTGGGCACGGGCAAGTACAAGGATTTCGCCACCATGAAGGCCTGCTACGAAGCCGCGTCGGTGGAGATGGTCACCCTGGCGGTCCGCCGTTTCGACCTGTCGGCCAAGGGCGAGGACAACATCCTGAACTGGATCCCCAAGGGCATGGCGCTCCTGCCCAACACCGCGGGCTGCTACACGCGGGAGGACGCCCTGCGGGTGTGCCGCCTGGCCCGGGAGGCCCTGGAGACGGACTGGGTCAAGCTCGAGGTGCTGGGCGACCCCACCAGCCTCTACCCGGATGGCGAGGAGACCCTGCGCGCCGCCGAGATCCTCGTGAAGGAGGGCTTCGTGGTCCTCCCCTACATCAACGCCGACCCCATCCTGGCCCGCAAGCTCTGCGAGATCGGCTGCGCGGCGGTGATGCCCCTGGGAAGCGCCATCGGCTCGGGCCTGGGCGTCCAGAACCCCTACGTCATCCAGATCCTGCGCGAAGTGGTGGGCGGCTTCGGCCTTCCCCTCATCGTGGACGCCGGCGTGGGCACCGCCAGCGACGCCGCCGTGGCCATGGAGCTGGGCGCGGACGCGGTGCTCCTGAACACCGCCGTGGCCGAGGCCGGCGATCCCGTGAAGATGGCCCTGGCCATGGACCACGCCGTCAAGGCAGGACGGCTGGCCTTCGAGGCCGGGCGCATGCCGCGCCGGCTCTATGCCAGCGCTTCCAGTCCCGTGTCCGGCGTCGTCGGAAGGAGCTAACTATGTTCAGGAACGCCATCGCCCGCAAACCCGGCCCGGACTTCGCCGACGGTCTCACCACCTCCGACCTGGGCCGGCCCGACTTCGCCCGGATGGTAGCCCAGCACACGGCCTACCTGGACGTGCTCCGGGAACTGGGCCTGGAGGTGGAGGTGCTGGATGCCCTGCCCGGCCATCCCGACGCGTACTTCGTGGAGGACGTGGCCGTGGTGACCCCCGACGTGGCCGTCATCACCCGGCCCGGGGCGGAAGCGCGCCGGGGCGAGGAGGAGAGCATGATCCCGGTCCTGGCCCGCCATCGGCCCACGGTCCGCATCGAGGCCCCCGGCACCCTGGACGGCGGGGACGTGCTCATGGTGGGCCGCCATTTCTTCATCGGCATCTCCGAGCGCACGAACCTGGCTGGCGCCCGGGGCCTGGGCGAGGCCCTCGCCCGCCACGGCTGCACCTGGGCGCCGGTGGAGGTGGGGGCGGGCCTGCACCTGAAATCCAGCGTCAACGCCCTGGGCGAGGACACCCTGCTGCTGTCCGGGGCCTTCATGGACCGCCCGGAATTCGCGGGCTACCGGCGCATCCAGGTGACCGACGCGGAAACCTACGCGGGCAACACGCTGTGGATCAACGGCCACCTCCTGATGCCCTCGGGCTACCCGGACACCCTGGCCAAGGTGGAGCGGCTGGGGCTGCCCATCCACCTCCTGGACACCTCCGAGGCCCGCAAGATGGACGGCGGTCTTACCTGCATGTCCCTTCGCTTCTAGTAATTAACTAAAGGAGGCGGGCACCCGGGGTATCCTGGAAGGCCAGGGAGACCCCGTTCCATGCCCCGATTCTCACGACGTTCCGGCCGCGAAGTCCTTGAAGGCCATCCCCGCCTTCCGGACTGGATCGTCCAGGAGAAGGTGAACCTGTCCGACCTGCACGCCATGAAGACCGGCCTGCGGGAATCCTCCCTGCACACCGTGTGCGAGGAGGCCCGGTGCCCCAACCGCACCCACTGCTTCAGCCACGGCACGGCGACCTTCCTGCTCATGGGCGACACCTGCACCCGCGCCTGCGGCTTCTGCTCCATCCAGAGCGGCAGGCCCCTGCCCCTGGACCCCCGGGAACCGGAGGAGACCGCCCAGCGGGTGGCGGCCCTGGGGCTGAAATTCGCCGTGCTCACCTCGGTGAACCGGGACGATCTGGATGACGGCGGCGCCGCCCATCTGGCCCGCACCGTGCGCGCCATCCGGGCCCTCAACCCCGGGGTTGGCGTGGAAGTGCTCACCCCCGACTTCATGGGCAACCTGGACGCCGTGGCCGAGGTGGTGGCCGCCGGTCCCGCCGTGTTCAACCACAACACCGAGACCGTCCCCAGCCTCTACCCGGAGGTGCGCCCCGCGGGGCGTTTCCCCCGGTCCCTGGCGGTGCTGGCCAAGGCCAAGGAGCTGGGAAGCGCCCTTTTCGGACCGGAATTCCGCACCAAGTCCGGGCTGATGCTGGGCCTGGGCGAGACCGAGGACGAGCTCATGGAGGTCTTCCGGGCCCTGGTGGAGGCCGGGGTGGACATCCTGACCCTGGGCCAGTACCTCCGGCCCACCCGCCACCAGCTGCCGGTGAAGGCGTACATCCACCCGGACCGGTTCGCCGAGCTGGGGCGCAAGGCCAAGGCCCTGGGCTTCCGCACGGTCTACGCCGGGCCCTTGGTGCGTTCGAGCTTCAACGCGCACGAGGTGAGCGCCATGGAAGGGATCAGCATCGCATGAGCACCACCACCGCCAACCCCTGGGACGCCCCCGCCCCCGAGGCGCAGGGGCGCCCGTCGGCCTTCGGGCTCCTGCCCGAGGACCTGGAGGGGGCCCCCGGCCGCGCCGCGCATGTCTTCAGCCGCCTGCAGCGCCCCTGGACCTGGCGGGAGGAGGGCCTGTGCCTCAACCGCGAGGCCCGGGAATGGCTGGCCGCGTCCTACGACACCTCCCTGCCCGTGGTGGTGGAGTCCCACCCCAGCGAGGACGGCGCCACGAAGGTGGTGCTGCGCCTGAGGGACGGCGAACGCATCGAGGCCGTCCACATGCCCCGGGAGGTGCGCAACCCCCGCGTGACCCTCTGCATCAGCAGCCAGGTGGGCTGCGCCATGGGCTGCACCTTTTGCGCCACGGGCGCCATGGGCATCAAGCGCAACCTCTCCGCCGGCGAGATCGTGGGCCAGGTGCTGGCCCTCATCCGCACCCTGGGCCCCGAGCGGCCCCACGCCATCACCCTGGTCTTCATGGGAATGGGGGAGCCCCTGCACAACCTGGACAACGTGCACCGCGCCATCCGCATCCTCAACCATCCCGGGGGCCTGAACATCTCCACCCGGCGCATCACCGTCTCCACCTCGGGCCTGGTGCCCGCCATCGAGAAGCTGGCGCGCATGGAACCCCGGCCCTGGCTGGCCCTGAGCCTCAACGCCACCACCGACGAGGCCCGGAGCCGGGTGATGCCCGTGAACCGGGTCTGGAACCTGGGCCGCCTCCGGGAAGCCCTGGACGCCTGGGGCCTGGCCCCGGGGGAGAAGCTCCTGCTGGAATACGTCCTGCTGGCCGGGGAGAACGACACCCTGGAGGACGCTGACCGCCTTGCCGACTGGCTCGGTGACCTGCGCCATGGTCACAACATCAACCTCATCCGCATGAACGAGCACCCCGCCTCGGACTTCCGGCAGCCGGCGGAGGAGCGCCTGCAGGCCTTCCTGGACCGTCTCAAGGCCCGGGGATGCTTCGTCACCGTGCGCAAGAGCCGCGGCCGGGACGTGCAGGGCGCCTGCGGCCAGCTGCTCAAATAAGGCGGACAGCCAGGCCTGGCGGGCATCTAATGGTTGACTTATATTGAGTCGCCGTCGCAAATGTGATCTTTTTGTCCCCGGCGGGCGTTCATGATAGTTTCCATTACGATCCACCCACCGGGAGCCGTATGAATCAGACGGATGACGCCTCACCTACCTGGGTTCCGCCGGCGGAAGTCTGGCGGCAGGACGGTGCTCCTCCCACGGTGTATCCCTATTACGAAGACCCCTATTTTCCCGATCCCTACGCGAAGATGTGAATGCGGATCCTCCTGGCCTCCCGGAATGCGGGCAAGCTCCGTGAATTCCAAGAACTGCTGCGCGGCCACGACCTGATCAGCTGGCCCGCGGAGGCGCCGGAGATTCCGGAAGAGGGCGCGTTCTTCCAGGACAACGCCCTGCAGAAGGCCACCTTCGCCAAGGCCTGGTGGGACGGCCACGGCACGGTTCCCGTGGACGGGGTGCTGGCCGACGATTCGGGCCTGTGCGTGGATGCCCTCTGGGGCGGCCCGGGCGTCCTGAGCGCGCGGTTCGCCCCGGGCCTGGAACGGGATCCCAAGAACGCGAAGCTCCTGGCCATGATCCCGGCCGGCGCGCCCCGCACGGCGCGGTTCGTGTGCGTCCTGGCGTGGGTCCCCGCCGCCGGGGAGGCGCGCACCTTCGGCGGATGCATCGAGGGAAGGCTGGCCATGGAGTCCCATGGGGACAACGGCTTCGGATACGACCCCATCTTCATTCCCGAAGGCCACGACCAAACCTTCGGCGAACTCTCCTCCGACATCAAGCACGGCCTCAGCCACCGGGCCAGGGCCAGCCGGGCCTTCCTGGCGGGGATCTGATGAAGGCCCCAGCCTGAATGGGGTGAATGCCGCTCCAGTTCTGCCAGAAGGAACGGATCAGGTTCGGGTGTGGATGATCCGCCTGATGCCGCCATCCTTGTCGCCAAGGTGCTGTTCAGGCCCCGGGTTCTTCTCCCCAGTTGCCCTTTTCCCTCAAAGCCACGGCTGCCTGGTAGGCGGCAAGGACGGCGTTGCGCACCCGCTGGTACCCGGTTTCCGTGACCTTGCTGGCGAAGGTCAGGGTGGAAATCACGTAGAACCCCTCCCCGTTCGGCAACGGCTGCGGCGCGGAGATCTGGATCTGCGGCGGCAGGATGGCAGCGGAACTGTCCTCGCGTAAGCGAACGGCAAGGCGATCAGACCAGGCCTGCAGCCGCGGCGTGATGGCCAGCCCCTCGGCGGCATCCGCCACCAGGACCCGGCCATAGAGCGTGAAGGAGAGCCGCAGCTGGGGAAGATCGATGGCGCTGTTCAGGAACCCCGCCATGGAGGCCAGCTGTTGCAGGTCCTTTTGGATCGCCACGAGCTTGGTGCTTGCCTGGGGCAGGGGTCGGGTGGCCATGGGTCCATTATGCACCTTGTATCGACGGCCGCGGCCTGGGATGCTGGAGGCCGACATCGTGTGCTGGATGTTCGGGAAGCAGGTTCGAATCCTGCGCTGCCCCGCAACGGTATGCACCCTGGTCCGAGCAACATGGATCGGGAGACCTCGCTGGACCACTGGGGCGCATCCCCGGGAAGGATCCAGGGGCATCGCAAGGTGCCTGTCGCGTGCGAGCCCGGAGACCGGTCCTGCATCAACCCAAACCGCCGTGGGGGCGGACGGGGTTCAGCCTCTGCAGGCCAGGCCCGTCCGTTTCCCGGCTTCATGCGCGGAGCATGCCGTGGGTAACCATCGGACGTTCTATCTACTGGCCCTGGGGGCCACCCTCCAGGCCACGAGCCCCGGGACGGAGCCGCCGCCCCCCAAGGCGGAGGCCGCGGCCACCGTGACCGTGACGGCCGAGGGCACACCCGTTGAAATCCTCAAGACGCCCAACCCGGTGATCGTCATCGACAAGGCCACCATCGAGGCCCAGGGTTCGGAGAACCTCGCCGACCTCCTGCAGGCCCTCCTGCCGGGGCAGGTCTTCACCACGGGTGGGGTGGGCACGTCCAGCAACGTCGCCCTCGGGGGCCGGGCCCAGGACACGGTGGTGACCCTGGACGGGCTGCGGCTGTCGGACGCCACGGGCTTCGGGGCCGTCAACCTCAGCTGGATCTCCCTGGCCGGCATCGACCGCATCGAGGTGCAGCAGGGGCCCTGTTCCACCCGTTTCGGATCGGACGCCCAGGCCGGGGTGATCGCCCTCTACTCCGCGGGCCACGCCGCCGAAGGGCTCACGGGCCAGGTACGGGCCGGCGTGGGCACCCAGGCCATCCGCCAGGCCACCTTCGCCCCGGCCTACGGCTGGGGGACCGGCTGGGTGCGCGCCGCGCTCAACGCGCAGCAGGAGGACGGGGCCACCCCCGCGGACAAGCCCTACCGCACCGCCGGCACCTACCTGGGCCTGGGCCAGCAGCTCGGCCGGGACACCCTGGTGACCGTCAGCTACCTGAACACCTTCAACGGGGTGCCCCTGCCCATCTCCTACGCGGACTACGGCACGACGCCACGGTGGGCGGGCAACTACATCCCTTTCCGCCAGGACTTCAGCCGCACGGAGGTGATGGATGCCTCCCTGCGTTCGGCGATCCTCAGTACGCTCACCGGGGAATTGACCGTGGGGCAGGTGCTCCAGACGCGCCTGGAACCCAACTACGTGGACAGCACCCCCACGGAGCACTACACCAGCCGGCGGAACCAGGCCAACGGTGCCCTCACCTGGCGCCCCTTCGCGGTCACGAGCCTCCAGGCGGGCTTCGACGCCTACGAGGAGACGGCCTGGATCGCGGGCAACCTGGACCCGGCCAAGGGACGCCATCTGGCGGTGTTCCTGGAGAACCAGACCGAGGTGGGCGGCGGGGTGCGCCTGGTGGCTTCGGTGCGCAAGGGCAAGGACCGGCTCTCCTTCCCCGGCGGTCCCGCCCTGCAGGAGACGTCGGCGAACCGGACCACGTGGAAGGCCGGCGTGAACTGGCTTGCGGCCGAAGGTCTGCGGTTCTACGTCTCCGCGGGCAATGCCTTCGCCAATCCCCTGCTCTTCCAGGCCATCTACAACGCCCAGTACCAGGGGCAGACCCTGGAGAACGAGCGGAGCTTCACCCGTCAGGCCGGGGCCACCTATGAGCATGGCCCCTGGCGGGTCGGTGTGGACCTGGTGCGCACCCGGTACGGCAACCTCGTCTACTACGATCCCAATGGCGGGGTCCTGGTGCCCTCCCCTTACGGCGACTACTACACCGGCATCTACCGAAACGGCACGGACCTGCGGTTCCAGTCGGCCCAGGTGAACGGAGGCTACCGCACGGAGGCCTGGAGCCTGATGGGGTTCTACCGCAACCAGGAGTTCCGCAATGAGACGGGACCCGAGAGCGAGAGGTTCTCCAAGGGCGCCGTGGTCCGCCGCCCCTTCCAGTCCCTGGGCCTGAACGGCCACCGCATGGCCGGGAAGGTGCGCCTGGAGGCGCGCTGGTCCTGGATCGGATCCCGGTACGACTACGGGCTCCCGTCCGCCTTCAAGCAGCACTTCAATGATCTGGGCGTCGCGGCGTCCATGCCGCTGAGCCGGGACCTGACCCTCGCCGTGCGCGGGGAGCACCTCATGCAGCCCCGTACCAGCCGGGAGCAGTGGCTTTCCCGGGAGCGGGACTTCCAGAACGACGCCTCGCAGGTCTTCGGGTACCCCGCACAACCTCCCACCGGCACCCTCGAGGTGCGTTACCGTTTCTAGACATGCGAAGGTTCCTGTACGCCCTGCTCCTTCCCGCCCTCCTGTGGGCGGCGCCTCCCGTCCGGGTGGTCAGCCAGACCGTGGGGACCGATGAACTCCTGGTGGCGCTGGCCGCCCCCGGGCAGATCGCGGCCCTGAGCCATCTGGCGCGCGACCCCGGCTTCACGCCCGACGTGAAGGTCACGGCTCCCTATGCCTGCCTGCGCACGGGCAGCGCCGAGGACATCCTCCGGTTCCGGCCCGGCCTCGTGCTGGCCGCCGCCTACACCGCCCCGGAGACCCTGGCGCTCCTGCGCCGGGCCAAGGTCCCGCTCGTGGTCATCGACCACTTCGAGACCCTGGACGAGCTCTTCGCTTCGGCGAGGCGGGTGGGCGCCGCCCTGGGCCGTGAGGCCCGGGCGGAGGAACTCGTGGCCCAGTGGAAGACCCGCATCGCGGGTTTGGACAAGCGGTTGAAGGGTGTGCGGCCCGTGCGGGTGCTGGCGGCCGGGCTCTACCCGTTCACCGCCGGCGCCGGCACCACCTTCCAGGATCTCTGCGACCATGCCGGGGCCATCAATGTCGCCGCGGAACAGGGCATCCGGGGCCACCAGCCCACCCCCACGGAGCGGGTGCTCACCTGGAACGTGGACATCCTGGTGGCCCCCGGGGATCCGGAGCGGGACGTGCGGGTCCAGATGCGCGCGCTGCCGCCCTACAGCCACATGGAGGCCCTCCGGAAGGGCCGGGTCGTGGTGCTTCCGGGCGCCCTCATGTCCGCCACGGGC
>DBME01000123.1 GCA_002298155.1 Holophagaceae bacterium UBA706
GGGCGCGCCTGGAGGAACTCCCGGATTTCGGGGTGCACGTCCAGGGCGGCGGCGGCGAGATCGAATGCTTCGGGCATCGGGGAGCCCTCAGGCCGGGTCTACTCGGTGGCTGAGCTGGTGAGCTCCTTGCTCGCCTTCTTGAATTCCTTGATGCCCTCGCCCAGGGACTTGCCCAGCTGCGGGAGCTTGGACGGTCCGAAGAAGATCAGGAGCAGGATGCCCACCAGGAGGATTTCCATGATTCCGAGGTTGCCCATGGCTTATTCCGCTTCCTGGGTGGCCGCTTCCGCGGGTGGGTGGGCGAGCCGGTGGGTGCGCTCGAAGCGGGCCACGTCCGACAGGGTGGCCTTCTGGAGTTCGTTGTAGATGCGGGTGCGTTCCTCGGTCCAGAACGCGTGCACGGGGCAGGCGCGCTCATCGGAGCAAACGGTCAAACCGAGCAAGCAGCTGGTCCTCCACTCGTCGCCGTCCATGGCGTCGGCGATCTGCTCCAGGGTGATCTCCCGGGCCGGGCGCACCAGGATCACGCCGCCCTTGCGGCCGCGTTTGGTGTCCACGAGGCGGGCCTTGCCCAGGGCGTGGAAGACCTTGGACAGGTAGGGACCCGGAGCCCCGATCCACTGGGCGACGTCCTGGACCATGATGGGCTCGCCTCCGGGATCATCAAGGCAGCTGAGGGCGAGGATGGCATAACCGGCGGATTGCGAAAGTGGGTGCAAGGTCGTTTCCCATGGTGGAGGTGACAGATTCACCTGACATAAACGATGGGAGAGTCCTCATTTGGTTGCAAGCCTTTCTTACCCGAATAATCCATATCATTTACAGGAATATGGGGTTTTTACTTCAATGAACCATTGTTTGATTATTTCATCTTCACCAGTTTCCCCTCCCGGCGGGCCTTGGCCAGGGCCCACTGCGTGAAGAGGATCCCCGCCAGCAGCCAGGGAACGAGGGTGAGGAGGAAGGCCGGGAAGCTGCCCGTGGCCGTGCCCAGGGTGCCCTTGAGGAGGTTGAAGGCGTGGGTGGTGGGCAGGAGCTGCGCGAAGGCCTGCACGGGCCGGGGGAAGACCGTGATGGGGTAGAAGACCCCGCTGAGCACGGCGATGACGTCCGGGAAGGCGAAGATGAAGGCGAAGGCGTCGCCCCGCTTCAGGAAGGCCACGCCCATGCTGAAGACGGCCAGTACGAGCCCGCAGGCCGCGCAGGCGAGGAAGGCCAGGAAGGTGGCCCCCACCCCATGGGCCGTGAATCCGAAGAGCACCCGGCCCAGCACCAGGAAGGTGAGGGCGATGACCAGGATCTTCCCCACGGCGCTGATGGCGCCGCCCAGGACGAACTCCCACCACTTCACGGGGCTGATCATCACGTGCTCGATCATCCCCATCCAGTAGTTGTCCATGTACAGCTGCACCGCCTCCATCTGGAAGTGGTAGATGATCCGCCACCCCAGGGCGCCCAGGACCACCACGCCGATGACCTTGGGGTCCTTGGTGAAGGACTGGCAGAAGAGCCCCATGCTCAGGAAGAGCACCAGGGGCCACAGCGTGACATCCAGCAGCCGGAAGGCGTCGCGCTTCAGGCTGAGGGTGATGTGGTAGGCATGGGCGTAGATGCGCCGGCAGGGGGCGGCGAGCTCAATCCTCATCGTCCACCTCCAGCGGTTTGCGGGTGAGGGTGAGGAAGACCTCCTCCAGGGTGGGATCCATGCGTTCGGGGGTGCGCACCAGGGTCTTCAGGGCCTCGGGGGAGCCCTCGGCGACGATGCGGCCCTCGGCGATGAGGGAGATATTCGCGCAGAGATCCTCCGCCTCCCGCATGTAGTGGGTGGTGAGGAGGATGGTGCAGCCGTCGGCGTTGATGGCGCGGATCATGTCCCGCACCGCCAGGGCCGCGTCCACGTCCAGGCCCACCGTGGGCTCGTCCAGGAAGAGCACCCGCGGCCGGTTAATGAGCCCCTTGGCGATGAAGAACCGCTGCCGCCACCCGCTGGAGAAGTGGGCCACCTCGCGGTCGCGCCGTTCCCACAGGCCCGTGGTGTGCAGCACCTCGTCCACCCGGGACAGCGGGGCGTTGTAGAGGTGGGCGTAATAAATGAGGAGCTCCCGGGCCGTGACTTTCTCAAGGACCCCGGAGAAGCCCCGCACCATGTTGATCATCCCCTGGACCCGGTGGAGGTTGCGCTGCACGTCCAGGCCGCACACTTCCACCGTGCCCTCGTCGGGGACCGTGAGGCCCACGAGGGTGGCGATGAGGGTGGTCTTGCCGGCGCCGTTGGGGCCCAGGAGGCCGTGGATGGCGCCTTCGGGGATGACGAGGTCCACCCGGGCGAGGGCCTTCTGGCCCCCCGGGAAGGTCTTGGAAACCTGTCGTGCCGCAACCGCGTTCATGTTCTCGCCTCGGTCCCGGAACGGGACGCCGTCCCAGGGGTGCCTTCAGGCGGACACGGGTTCCGCCGGCCGGACCCTTGGCTAGCGGATCTCAACAAGCTCCGCATCGGGGAACCGCACCTTGGCCAGGGTCGCATACTTGTCGCCGTCGCCGCGGTAGCCCACCGGGCAGGCCACCACGGTGCGGTAGGGGCTGTCCTCCAGGCCGAGGATGGCGTCGTACTGGGCGGGATCGATGCCCTCCATGGGGCAGGTGTCCAGACCCAGCAGGGCGGCGGCGGCCATGAACTGGCCCAGGGCGATGTAGACCTGATCGGCTGCCCATTCCGCCACGCGGCCGGAACGGCCGCCCACCACGAGGGTCTTCACCATCATGTCCCGGTAGCCGCCCAGGTCCGCGGGCTTCACGCCGCGCACTTCGCTGATGCGCTGGATGAAGTGGTCCACGTCCGCCTCGGTCATGGTGCGCTTGGCCGTGAAGACCACGAGGTGCGAGCAGTCGGTGACCTGGGACTGGCCCCAGGACACGGGCCGCAGCTTGGCCTTCAGCTCGGGATCGGTGATGACGATGAAGCGGTACGGCTGGAGGCCGAAGCTGGAGGGGGTGAGCACGAGGCTGGTGGCCAGGGTGTCCCACACATCCTGGGGGATGGTGCGGCTGGGATCGAAGACCTTGGTGGCATAGCGCCAGCGGAGGGCTTCGAGGAGGGTGTCGTGGGTGATGGGGTTCATGCGGAGCTCCAGACGGTCAGTCTAGCGCGTCCGGACCCCCACGTTAATGCCGCGGAAGGCGTTAGCGACGGCCTGTTCCTCGCGGCCGCCACGGCCGTAGAGCTCCCGCGCGGCCTGCAGGGCGCCGCGGTAGGCCTGGCGGTAGGTGCTGGTGGGGGTGAGCCGGGTGGAAAGCGTCCGCCACCAGATGCGGAAGGCCTTGTCGTTGCCCAGGCCCGTCATGCCCCGGGGCAGGCGCGGCGAATAGCTGCGGCTGTGGGGGTTGGGGCTGGCCCCCTGGGCCAGGAAGAAGAAGGCGCGGTTCATGGGGCCGGAACCGTTGTGCACGTCCAGGTGCCTCAGGCCGGGGCTCCAGGCGTCGGGGCTCTCCCCGTCCTCGCTGGGCTTGTCCATGCACCGGATGGGCGCCTGGCCCTCGGCGTCGCCCAGGTTCCAGGGGGCCCCGGCCTCGGGGATCGTCTTGCCGGTGCCGTCCGAGCCCCGCACGTAGAAGCGCAGCATCATTCCGAAGATGTCGGAATTGGCTTCGTTCAGGGAGCCGGCCTCCCCGTCGTAGCCCAGGCCCGCCGTGGCGTGGCAGATGCCGTGGGCCACCTCGTGGCCCACCACGTCGATGGCGGTGAGCACGCCGCTCTCCATGCCGTCGCCGTAGGTCATGCAGAAGCATTCGTCCGCCCAGAAGGCGTTCGCATAGCCCCGGGCGTAATGCATGCGGTTCACGGGGGCCCGGCCGTTGCCGTCGATGCCCCGGCGGCCCAGGACGTTGAGCAGGAAGTCCCAGGTCTTCTCCAGGCCGTAGTGGGCGTCCACGGCGTCGGTCTGGGCGCTGACGGAGGCGGGGCCCAGGCCGGCGTCGTAGGCGGTGCCGTCGCCCCATTGGGGGACCGTGGTCCGGTAGGGGACGCCCATGCCGGCGATGCCGCCCCTGAGGTTGCGGGTGGAGAAGTTGCCCCGGGTGGGGTCGCGCAGCTCGAAGCCATGGCCGGTGTTCACCACGGCCAGCTTGACCTTGCCGAAATGGCGGGACAGGCCGGTGANNAAGGGCGTTCCTCCGGTCGTGGGGGCGAGGACCCGCCGGCGCACCGTCAACAGGGTCGACCACATCTTGAGGACGGCGCCGGTGTGGGCATCCACGAGCAGATCCTCGTGGCGGGTCTCGTCGCGGCCGTTCTCGAGTTCCGTGTGGAGATGGTAAGCCAGGAGGCACCTGGACGCGGCGGGGCCGGAGGGCTCATCCCCGGATTCCGGGGCCTCCTGGAGGGCCTGGGGCCAGACCACCAGCTCCATGGCGGGATCGTCGGTGAACGAGCCCATGGGGGCGATGCGCGCCTTCGCCACCGCCAGGGCCTCCTGGGGGGCGAGGTTGGGGGTGATCTCGACCTGGACGTTGCGCACGAGGGCGTCGGTGAGCGTCATGCCGGAGGGTCCGAGGTGGGCGATGGCCTGGGCTCCCCACACGCGCAGGCCGCGGTGGGTCTGCTGGACCCGCACGTGGCGGAAGCCGAGTTCGTCAGCCATGTCGTCCTGGACCTGGAAATCGGCTTCCTCGCCCAGGCCAAGCTCCGCGCGGGTCTCGCGCAGGTGCTGGACCACGGCGGTGGCTTCCTTCCCGGGGGCTTCGCCTTCGGGGACGGGCGCCTGCGCCAGCACCGCGAGGCCGGCAAGCAGAGCGATGGTATTAATTATGATTGAATTCTGAACGAGCATGACTCTCCTCTTGAGCCGCCTAGGCAACCGGATTCAGATTCGGGTGCTACGTGGGTGAGCTTTCAGATGCACAGCGCCTGCCTGGAGTGCCAAAGAAATTCCAAGGTATTGCAATAAATTAGAAATACATTGATTCGCGATTCCTAACGATGTCTGGAATGCCGGTCGGCCGTGGCTATCCTTGGGGACGTCCGGGACATTCCGGGCGCGAGGTCTGGAGCCTGGAGGTCCTGCATGTGCCTGGGCATTCCCGGGAAGGTCGTGGATGTGGAGGAGGGCCCGCTGCGGGTGGGCCGCGTGGCCTTCGGCGACGTAGTCAAGGAGGTCTCGCTGGTCTTCGTGCCGGACGCGGCGCCCGGCGACTTCGTGGTGGTCCACGCGGGCACGGGGATCGAGGTGATCGACGAGGCCAAGGCCCTGCGGGTCTTCGAGACGCTCCGCCTCATGGAGGAGCCTTGAGATTCCTGGACGAGTACCGTGATCCCGTGGCGGCGGGGAAGTGGGTCGCGGCGATCCGCGCCCTGGTGACCCGGCCCTGGAACATCATGGAAGTGTGCGGCGGCCAGACCCACAGCATCGTGCGGTTCGGCATCGACGAGCTCCTGCCGCCGTCCATCCGCCTGATCCACGGGCCCGGCTGCCCCGTCTGCGTCACGCCCGTGGAGCTCATCGACAAGGCCGTGGCCATCGCCGCGAGGCCGGAGGTGATCTTCTGCAGCTTCGGGGACATGCTCCGGGTGCCGGGGAGCGCGTCGGATCTCTTCCGCGTGAAGTCGCTGGGGGGCGATGTGCGCATCGTCTACTCCCCGCTGGATGCGGTGAAGGTCGCGGAGGAGAACCCGGGGCGCAAGGTGGTGTTCTTCGCCGTGGGCTTCGAGACGACGGCGCCCGCCAACGCCCTGGCGGTGGCGGAGGCTCACCGGCGGGGCCTGGGCAACTTCTCCGTGCTGGTGAGCCACGTCCTCGTGCCACCGGCCCTGGAGGCGGTGCTGTCGGCCCCGGGGCGGATCGTGGACGGCCTGCTGGCCGCGGGCCACGTGTGCGCCGTGATGGGGACGGAGGAATACCCGCCCATCGCCCTGCGCCACCGGGTGCCCATCGTCGTCACGGCCTTCGAGCCCCTGGATCTCCTGGAGGGGATCCACATGGTGGTCAAGCAGCTGGAGGAGGGGCGCCACGAGGTGGAGAACCAGTACCACCGCCTGGTGCGCGCCGGGGGCAATCGCCCGGCGCAGGATCTGGTGAAGGAGGTCTTCCGGGTGAAGGACCGGGCCTGGCGGGGCATCGGCACCATCCCCATGAGCGGCCTGGGCCTGCGGGAGGACTATGCGGCCTTCGACGCGGAGGGGATCTTCGAGGTGGAGGGGGTCGGCGGGCCGGAATCCCCCGACTGCCGCAGCGGCCTGGTGCTGCAAGGCCTCCTCAAGCCCACGGAATGCCCGGCCTTCGGCACCACCTGCACCCCCGACAACCCCCTGGGCGCCACCATGGTGAGCAACGAGGGCGCCTGCGCGGCCTACTACCGCTACCGCCGGCACAGCCAGGAGCCCGCCCATGGCGTTTGAACTCAACTGCCCGGTGCCCCTGAGGCACGAGACCATCCAGATGGCCCACGGCGGCGGGGGGCGCATGATGCGGGACCTGCTGGAGGCCGTGATGCTCCCAGCCTTCCGCAACGACACCCTGGAATCCCGCCACGACAGCGCCCTGCTGCCCGACCCGGGATCCCGGCTGGCCTTCACCACGGACACCTATGTGGTGCGGCCCCGGTTCTTCCCCGGGGGCGACATCGGGGAGCTGGCGGTGTACGGCACCGTGAACGACCTGGCCATGGCCGGGGCCACGCCGCGCTTCCTCAGCGTGGGGATGATCCTGGAGGAGGGCTATCCCATCGAGGAGTTGCGCCGGGTGGTGGCCTCCATGCGCCGCGCCGCGGACCGCTGCGGGGTCGCCATCGTCACGGGCGACACCAAGGTGGTGGACAAGGGCAAGGGCGACGGGATCTACATCAACACCGCCGGCATTGGTTCGGTGCCGGGAGATCTGGTGGTGGGGCCCGGCCAGGTGCGGCCCGGCGACGCCGTGATCCTCAGCGGGGACGTGGGCCGCCATGGCGTGGCCGTCATGTCGGTGCGGGAGGGCATCGCCTTCCAGACGCCGGTGGAGAGCGACTGCGCGCCGCTCCACGGCCTGGTGCGGGGCCTGCTGGACGGGGGCGTGACGCCCCACTGCCTGCGCGATGCCACCCGGGGCGGCCTGGCCGCGGTGCTCAACGAGATCGCCACGGACGGCAAGGTGGGCGTCGAGGTGGTGGAGGCCGCGGTGCCGGTGGTTCCCGGCGTGGAGGGGGCCTGTGAGATGCTGGGTCTCGATCCGTTGTACGTGGCCTGCGAAGGGTGCCTGGTGGCCTTCGTGGCCGGGCCGGACGCGGACCGGGCCGTGATACTCCTGAGGGCCCGGGAGGGCGGGGAAGGGGCGGTGCGCATCGGCACGGTGGTGGAGGATGGCCGGGGCACGGTGATCCTGCGCACGCGGCTTGGCACACGGCGGATCCTGGACCTGCTGTCGGGGGAGCAGCTGCCGAGGATCTGCTAGTAAGCCAGCAATTCCTGGATCTTGCGCCCCAGGTCCTCCAGGGTGAACGGCTTGGCGATGGCCAGGGCCCTGCCGCCGCCCTCCAGGAGGTTGGCGGCCTCCAGGTCCAGGTGTCCCGTGGCCAGGAGGACGGGGAGCTCCAGGCCGCGGCGGCGCATTTCCCGGAAGGTCTCCAGGCCGTTCATGCCGGGCATGTTCAGGTCCAGGATGACCAGGTCGGCCTTGTGGGGGCCGCCCAGCCAGGCCAGGGCCTCCTCGCCGCCGGCGACGCTGGTGACGGTGTGGCCGTACAGCGCCACCAGGTCGGGAACCGAGGCCCGGATCAGCTCGTCGTCATCCACCAGCAGGATCTCCAGGGGTCTGACGGCGGGTGGGGTGAAGCCGGCAGCCTCCCGCGGGGCCGCGGCCTCGGGGCGGGAGGGAAGCCTCAGCAGGACCGTGGTGCCCTGCCCGGGTTCGCTGCGCAGGCTCACGGAGCCTCCGTGGGCCTTGGCGGCGGCGTACACCGAGGAGAGGCCCAGGCCGGTGCCCTTGCCCACGGGCTTGGTGGTGAAGAACGGATCCATGGCACGGGACAGCACCTCCGGGGTCATGCCCACGCCGGTGTCGGCCACCTCGAGGCCGACCTCGCCCGGCTCCAGGATCCGGGTCCGCAGGGTGAGGGTCCCGCCCCCGGGCATGGCGTCCAGGGCGTTGACGCAGAGGTTCATGAGGGCGCTGCCCAGGATCCCCTTCTCGCCGTACACCGCCGGAAGGTCGCCGGCCAGGTCCAGCACCAGGGCCACCTTGTGTTCGGTGGTGCGCTGGAGGATCGCCATCTCGTCCCTTACCAGGGTGTTCAGGTCGAGGAGCTCCGCCTCGCGGATGTCCTTGCGCACGAAATTGGTGAGACCCTTGACCAGATCCCGGCCCCGTGTCGCGGCGGTCTCGATGATGTCCATGGCCTTGGTGAGGCTTTCATCGCCGCCGTGCACCAGCTTCAGGGTCTGCGTGACGGCCTGGATGGCCGCGAGCACGTTGTTCATGTCATGGGCCACGCCCCCGGCCAGGCTGCCGAGGCTTTCCAGCTTCTGGGTCTGGGCGAGCTGGGCCTGAAGCCTGCGCCGCTCCTCCTCCGCGCGCTTCTGCTCCGTGATGTCGCGGACGATGATGAGGGTGGTTTCGCCGGTGTAGGGCAGCACCCGGGCCTCGAAATGCCGTTCCACGCCCTCCACGGGCAGGCTGTAGGTCAGGAGCTGGACCGTGTGGGAGGTCAGGGTGTGGGCGATGGCCTCCATGACCCGATCGGCCAGGGGCTGGGGCAGGATGTCCAGGCAGCTGCGGCCCAGGAAGGCCTCGGGGGACTGGAAGAGCGCAGTGGGGTCGCTGGCCTGGTACCCCCGGAACACCCCCTCCCGGTCCGTTATGAAGATCAGGTCCGGGATGGCGTTCAGCAGGGCGCGGGTCTGGGTCTCGCTCTGGCGCAGGTCCTCCTCGGCCTTCAGGCGCCGGGTCACGTCGTGGATGATGCAGACGAACCAGCGCCTCCCGCCGATGGTCACGGCCCGGGCCCCCACTTCCACGGCCATGCGGCTGCCGTCCGACCGGGGGCGCACCAGGTCGATGCGGTCGGAGTCCTGCCGGTGGAGGCGCAGGAGCAGGGTGCGGATCCTGGCGGCGCCTTCGGGTTCGTGGAGGCTGGCCAGGCTCGAGCCCTTGACCTCTTCCACGGGGCGCTCGAAATATTCCAGGGCCCGGTCGTTCACTTCTTGGATGGTGCCCTGCTCATCCACCAGGAGGATGCCGTCGTCCGCCTGCTGCATGAGCGCCTTGAACCGCGTCTCCTGCAGTTCGGCCCAGGCCATGGCCCGGTCCCGGCTGTGCGCCAGGAGCCACACCAGCAGGGTGATCAGGAGGCTGACCAGGATGCCCGCCGCCAGGACGGTGCGCGACCGGCCGCCGTCCATGCGCTCCTCGAACCCGGGGAGGGCCTGCACGGAAAGCGTCCAGGTGTGGTGCCCGAGGGTGAGCTGGCGGGAGGCCTTGATGCGGTCCGGCTGGTAGGTGGGCGGCGTCTTGCCGCTGCGCGTGGCGCACATGAAGGCGCCGGGGGAAGGGGTGGGGCCGTCGTAGATGGCCAGGTCCAGGTCGTCCCAGGCGCTGCCGAAGATGCCCGTGGTGAGCTCGTTCATGCGGAAGGCCGCGTAGACCCAGGCGCGGGCCCGGGTGCGGTCCGTTCCGGGAGCGTACACCGGCAGGAACAGGATGGCGCCGGCCTGGTTGTCGGTGCCGTCCTCCTGCACCAGGACCACCTTGCCGGTCATGACCACGTCATTGAGCTGCCGGGAGGATTCCATGGCCAGATGCCGCACGGGCTCGGCGTAGCCGTCGTAGCCCAGGGCCCGGAGGTTCCGGCCGGTGAAGGGCTCCACGTAGAGCACCGACGTGTAGGGATCGCGGTCTCCCGCCGGGCGGATGGCGAAGTCCGGGAAACCTTCCCGGCGCACACCGGCCTCGAAGCGGGCCTTGTCCGCCCGGCGCACCACGGGCTGGAACCCGATGGCCTGGAACCCGGCCAGATGGGACTCCACGCGCATGGCCCCCACGAAGCGCCGGAAATCCTCGCGGTCCGTGGGCCCGGCCTCGCACCGCCCCTGGACCGCCCAGAGGACCTGCTCGTAGGTAGCCATGCGCCGCTCGATGCGCGCCTGGGCGTCGTCCACGCGCACCTCGAAGTAGGCCCGCGCCTCCCGCAGCATCTCCTGCCGGGCCTTGCGCCAGGCCAGGTGCGTCAGGCCCAGGCAGACCAGGAGCACCGCCAACGGCAGGACCGAACCTCCGATGAAGTTGCGGAAAGGGCGCACAGGTCGCATAGGCTCCTGGACTTCTCGCTGGGAAGGGTGGGATTGGTCACCCCGATTCTACGCCTTCCCCCGGACCTGTGCCGGATTTTTCAGATCATCGGGCGCTGGCCCTCCCAGGTGGTGACCAGGCGGTCGGCGATCCTTCCGACGCGGGCGATGGCCTCCTCCACGTCCCCGTCGCTGAGGTCGCGGTGGGTGATGAAGCGCAGGGCGCTGCCCACGGGGAGGACCCGCACCCGGGCCTCCTCGAGGAAGGACACGGCCGCGGGCGCGTCGGGGACGGGCACCAGCAGGATATTCGTCTCGGGGACGGGCACCTGGAAGCCCATGGCGCGCAGGCCATCCGCCAGGCGCTTGGCCTTCTGGTGGTCCTCGGGGATGCGGGGCAGGTAGTCCAGGGCGACCATGCCGGCCGCGGCCATGACCCCGCCCTGGCGCACGCCGCCGCCCAGCATCTTGCGCAGACGCCGGCCGGCCTCGATGGCGTCCCGGGAGACGCACAGGACGGAGCCCATGGGGGCGCCCAGGCCCTTGCTGAGGCAGACGCTGACCGTCTCGGCGCCCCAGGCCATCTCCTCCAGGGAGGCGTTCTGGGCGGCCGCGGCGTGCCAGAGCCGGGCGCCGTCCAGGTGGACCTTGAGGTTGCGGGCGTGGGCCTGCTCCACCAGGGCGCGGTGCTCGGCGGGGGTCAGGCAAGTGCCCCCGGCGAAGTTGTGGGTATTTTCAAGACACAGGAGGGAGGACCGGAGGGTGTAGTAGGGCCCCGCGCCGCCCGCGGCCCGCCACACCTGCATGGGGGTGATCCTCCCGGGGCCGCCTTCCCAGGGCAGGGCCTCGGGCATGCCCTGGGCCAGCCACGCCGGCGTCCCCAGTTCCGAGCCCAGCACGTGGGCCTGGGCGGGGGCCAGGAACCGGTCGCCGCGCTGGAGATGCAGCAGCAGGGCGATGGTGTTGGCCATGCAGCCCGTGGGCGTCCAGAGCCCGGCCTCCTTCCCCAGAAGTCCGGCCACCCGGCGCTCCAGGGCGTCCATGGTGGGGTCGCGGTCCAGGACGTCGTCGCCCACCTCCGCGGAGGCCATGGCCTCCCGCATGGCCTGGGAAGGCCTGGTGACGGTGTCGGATCGGAAGTCGAGTGGGGTCATGGGAGCGATTGTAGCCCGTCCTTTGCTACAGTGGACACCAACGGAGTCCCTATGACCTTTCTCATCGCCGTCCTTCTGGGCCTGATCCAGGGCATCACCGAGTTCCTGCCCGTGTCGTCGACCGCCCACCTGACGTTGGCCGAAAACCTTCTCCTCCACCGGTCCATGCCGCTGGCCTTCGACGTGCTCCTGCACGTGGGCACCCTCCTGGCCCTGGTCGTCTACTTCCGGGGCGAGATCATGCGGATGCTGCGCGGCCTGGCGGGACAGGACGCCGAGGGACGCACCCTGGCGAAGTGGATCCTGGTGGCCATGGTGCCCACGGTGGTCTTCGGGTTCGCCACCAGCCACGTGAAGGAGGCCGCCAAGGCCCACCTGTGGGTCTACGGCGTCTGCCTCCTGCTCACCGCCGGCCTCCTCTACGCCGCCAACGAGCAGAGCCGCACCCGCGAGGGCAGGGACCTGGAGGGGGTGGGGCCCCTGGACGCCCTGGCCATCGGCGCCATCCAGGGCCTGGGCGGCGGGTTCGGCCTCTCCCGCAGCGGTTCCACCATCGCCATGGGCGTCTTCCGCGGCCTGAAGCTGCCCGCGGCCACGCGCTTCAGCTTCCTCCTGGGCATGCCCACCATCCTGGGCGCCGCCGTCCTGGAGGGCACCAAGCTCCTCAAGACCCTCCTGCGGCACAAGCCCCTGGAAGGCGACATGGTCTTCCCCGCCGGGTCCATCTCCCCCACCGTGGCCTGCATCGTGGGCGTGGCCGTGGCCGCCATCTCGGGCTATTTCGCCATCGGCCTCCTGGACCGGTTCACCCGCAAGCCCAAGCTCAATCCCTTCGCCTTCTACTGCCTGTGCGCCGGTATCGTGATGATCGTCCTGGGCACCGTGGGGGCCAAGGGGTTCATCTACGTCCAAGGCGTCTCCCTCCCCTGATCGGGGGGTTGGGGTAGACTGGACGGACCAACGTTCGCAACCACGGGAGACCCGCGTGATCCAAATCACGGACATCTACAAGTCTTTTATCGTCAAGGACAAGAAAACCCGTTCCAAAATGAAGATCGAAGCCGTCAAGGGCATCTCCCTGACGGTCAAGCCGGGTGAGATCTACGGCCTGCTCGGCCCCAACGGCGCCGGCAAGTCCACCACCCTGCGCATGATCGCCGGGCTCATGCAGCCCGACGCCGGGAGCATCGAGGTGTGCGGGATCAATTCCCAGCGCGAGCCCGAGCGCGCCCGGGCGACCATCGGCTACCTCTCCACGGACATCAGCATCTACAACCGCTTCACCCCCCGCGAGCTCCTCAAGCTCTTCGGGGAGTTCCAGGGCGTGGAGGCCAACGTGGCCGAGCGCCGCGGCATCCACCTGCTCGAGCGCCTGCATATGGCCGAATTCGCGGACGTGAAGATGGAAGGGTTCTCCGGGGGCCAGAAGCAGAAGGTCTCCATCGCCCGGGCCCTGCTCCATGATCCCAAGGTGGTGATCTTCGACGAGCCCACCACGGGGCTGGACGTGCTCACCGCCAAGACGGTGCTCGACCTGCTCAAGATCATGAAGTCCGAGGGCCGCACGGTCATCGTCTCCACCCACGTCATGCCCATGGTCGAATCCACTTGCGACCGCATCGGCATCATCTTCGAGGGCGCCCTCCACGGCGACGCCTCGCCCCGTGAAGTGCTGGACCGGTGGGGGGTCAAGACCCTCGACGAGGTGTTCTTCCAGCTTGTTGCGGACAAGGAAAGGGGTGTCGCATGAGGGGCGCGCTGCTGATCGTCAAGAAGGAGTTCATGGAGCTGTCCAAGGACCGCAAGACCATGTTCTTCACCTTCGTCATGCCGCTGATCCTCTATCCCCTCATCTTCTCGATGATGGGCAAACTGGGCCAGAACGACGAGGCCCAGCGTGTCGCCAAGCCCAGCCGGGTCTGGCTGGTGGATCCCTCCGGCCTGGTCGCGCCGGTCCTGGGCGCCGACGGCAAGACCATCCAGGTCGTTCCCAAGCCCGAAGGTGATGTCAAGCAGGCCATCCGCGACCAGAAGCTCGAACTGGCCGTGGAGGTCGATCCCAAGGCCGCCGAGAAGCTGGCGCGCCACGAGACCTGGACGGTCAAGGCCGTCTACGACCGCAGCGACGATTCCTCCCGCCTGGCCCTGGACCGGGTCAAGAAGGCCATGGCCGCCCAGGACAAGATCTGGGTCGGCGAGCGACTGCAGGCCATCAAGGCTTCCGCCGACCTGGCCGTGCCCACGAAGGTCGAGACCGAAGATGCCGGCGGCGTTGGCCGGGCCATCGGCAAGGCCCTGGGCTCCTTCCTGCCGTACCTGCTCATGATCATGATGTATTCCGGCGCCATGCAGCCGGGCATCTACTGCACCGCCGGCGAAAAGGAGCGGGGCACCCTCCTCAGCCTCCTCACCACCAGCATCCCCCGCAGCCAGATCATCATCGGCAAGTTGCTGTATGTCTTCTCCATCGGCATCATCGTCGCCGTGATCAACCTGCTCAGCATGTCCTTCTCCATGAGCCGCCTGATCGCTGGCGAAGCGGCCCATGCCGCCCAAGGCGCGGCCGCCCATCCCGCCATGGCCGATCTGGCTGCACTCGCCTCCCCGGCAGTCCTGGGCCTTTCCTTCCTACTGATCATCCCCCTGGGCCTTTTCTTCGCCAATTTCATCATCCTTGGCGGCATCCAGGCCCGGAACACGGTCGAGGCGGGCACGGCGCTCATGCCCGGCGTCTTCGTGGTGGTGTTCCTGGGCGTCTTCTCCATGGCCCCCGGCATCGAAAAGATGGCGTTCCTGCCCTACGTGCCCGTCCTGAACGTCAGCCTGGCCATACGCAAGTTGTTCAGCCAACAGGCGAACTACTGGGAATATGCAGTCGCCCTGGGCATGACCATCGGCCTCGCCGCCTTGATGACCTGGGTCTCCACCCGCATGCTCAACCGCGAATCGGCTATATTCAAGGTTTAGGGTATAGTTGAAATCCGCCGATCATTCTGAGGAACCAAGCATGGCAACCAAGTCCAAGACATCCGAGAGCCCGGCTCCGGTGAAGGAAGTGTCCCTCAAGGGGATGTTGGCCACCGCGCTGGACCAGTTCAACGCGGGGAACCTGAAGGAAGCCCAGGCCGGCTTCACGACCCTCCAGGAGGAGGCGTCCAAGGTCGAGGATTTCCGCCTCGCCCGCGCGGCCCAGGACTACCTCAAGGCCATCCAGACCCGCCTTGACAGCCAGGTGGCGTCCGCGCCCCTGTCCGTGGAGCTGGCCGCCCAGGTCAAGCTCAACCTGCACGAGTCC
This sequence comes from Holophagaceae bacterium UBA706, assembly GCA_002298155.1. GTDB lineage: Bacteria > Acidobacteriota > Holophagae > Holophagales > Holophagaceae > Mesoterricola. The sequence continues at coordinate 14,702 of DBME01000123.1, forward strand.
GACGCCGCCCTGAACCTGCTCGAGGAGGGCCTCAAGGCCCGCCCCACC
>DBME01000403.1 GCA_002298155.1 Holophagaceae bacterium UBA706
CTCGGGCACGGGCGCGGGCGCGGCCGCCGCCGGCTCCGGGGCCGCCTTGGCGGGCACGTCGGGGCGCTTGCCGCTGCGCACGCCCTTGAGGATGACGTGGCCGGCCATGACGAGGCCGTAGAGGTCCTTGGCGACGGTGAGCACGGGCTTTTCGAGCACCTCGGCCAGCTCGGCCACGGTGTACCAGCCCGTCACCAGGCGCAGGAGCTTGGCTTCCCTGGGATTGACCCCGGACGGGACCTCCCCGGGGAGCACGGTGGACTGGGGATGGAGGTCCAGGGAGGGGATCTTCTGGCTGATGACCCGCCATTCATCCATGCGGCGGTGCATTTCCATGAGGATGGACGGATTCGGCTTGGTGATGGAGACCTCGACCCCGGGGTCGTTCTCCTCGAACTGATAGTGGCCGTCCAGCCAGAGGGCCACCTCGTAGATGGCCTCGAGCCCCGTGCAGTCGTTGGTGACCGCGTGGATGATCCGGCCGTCCTTGAGGTAGATCCGCGCCTTGCGCGGCTCATCCGTCACATGGAAGCAGCCGGTCTTTCCCCCCTGGCTCACCAGTTGGATGATGTCGGGCAGCGGCGCCTCGCGCATGGAACCTTGAATCAGACCCTGGGACATGGAAATCCCCTCTCAGACAAATGTATGCTTGGACAGAATCCTAGCATGAACCTTTCCCAGGTGTTCCTGGACATGGATGTGCCTGCCGGACGCGAGGTTCCCTGAGGGGCCGGGGAAGTTCTGAAATACAATCATGTTTTCGGGACGTCACGTGACCACACCTTTCTCCACCATCGAAACGGCCATCGAAGCCATCCGCCAGGGACGCATGGTCGTCGTCGTGGACGACGAGGACCGGGAGAACGAGGGGGATCTGACCCTCGCCGCCGAGCACGTCACCCCCGAGGCCATCGCCTTCATGGCCACCCACGGGCGCGGCCTGATCTGCACGGCCTTGGAGGGGGAGGTCCTGGACCGCCTCCACATCCCCCAGATGGTCCAGGACAACACCAGCCCCTTCGAGACGGCCTTCTGCGTGAGCGTCGAGGCCCGGGAGGGCACCTCCACCGGCATCTCCGCCCACGACCGGTCCCGCACCATCAAGGCCCTGGTCTCCCCGGAGGCCAAGCCTTCCGACTTCGTCAAGCCGGGCCACGTCTTCCCCCTCCGGGCCAAGCCCGGCGGGGTCCTGGCCCGCACCGGGCAGACCGAGGCCTCCGTGGATCTGGCGCGCCTAGCCGGCCTCCACCCCTCGGGCGTCATCTGCGAGATCATGAAGGACGACGGCACCATGGCCCGGATCCCCGATCTGGTGCCCTTCTGCCAGCGGTTCGACCTGCCCCTGGTGACGGTGGCGGCCCTGGTGGCCCACCGCCTGCGGGTGGACCCCATCATCCGCCGGGTGGGCTCCAGCACCCGGGAGACCGCCTGGGGGAGCCTGGTCGTCCACCGCTTCGAGAGCCTCCTGGACGGCAGCACCCACTTCGCCTTCGTCCTGGGCGACCTGACCGGGACGCCCCCCCTGGTCCGGGTCCACCAGGAGACCCTGCCCGACGACCTGGACGGCTTCGGCAAGCTCGCCCCCACCCCCTTCCACGAGGCCATGGACGCCATCAGCAAGGAGGGCCGGGGGGCCCTGGTCTTCCTGCGCCGCCCCGGCACCGACCCGGAAATCCCCCCCCAGGCGCCCCTAAGTGACCGGGATGTTGGAGTAGGGGCTCATATTCTTGTGTCGCTTGGGGTTAAAGAAATGCGGCTCCTTAGCCGGCAGGAAAAGAAGTATATTGGTCTCCGGGGCTTCGGCCTCGACATCGTCGGCCACGTTCATCTGGACGCCCATTGATTAGTACACAATTCCTCCGAGATTCTCCGCTGTTCAGGGACCTGGACGAGACGGAGCGCGCCCAGGTGCTCATCATCGGCCAGGTGCGGGCCTTCCAGGCCGAAGAAGTCATCTTCCGCGAGGGGGATGCCGGGGACGGACTGTACATCGTCATCGACGGCACCGTGCGCATCTCCAAGCACACGGCCGCGGGCGAAGAGGCCCTGGCCGTGCTGGAGGCCAACGCCTTTTTCGGCGAAATGGCGCTGGTGGACTTCTCCACCCGGGCCGCGGACGCCGTGGCCAACGTGCCCACCGAGACCTTCTTCATCCCCCTCAAGGAACTGCGCACCCTCATCGAGTCCCACCACGGCATAGCCCTGAAGGTCCTGTATGCCCTGTGCGAGGTGCTCACCCAGCGCCTTCGTGAAACGAACGAGCGCTACATGACCGTCTTCACCCTTGCCCAATGGGGCGGCGGGATGCCCGAAGGCAACCTCTTCCCCATTCCCTGACAGCGGCTCCGCCGAGCCGACAACGTAATACGAGGAGATCCATGTCCGAGCTAGTCAAGCACATCACCGACGCAGAATTCCAGGAGACCGTTGCGCAGGGCGTCACCCTGGTGGACTTCTGGGCCCCCTGGTGCGGCCCCTGCCGCATGATCGCCCCCATCCTCGACGAGCTGGCCGGCGAACTCCAGTCCAAGGCCAAGATCGTGAAGATCAACATCGACGAGAACCCCGCCGTGGCGACGCAGTTCGGCGTCATGTCCATCCCCACCCTCCTGCTCTTCAAGGATGGCAAGAAGGTCGACCAGAAGATCGGCGGCCAGGCCAAGCCCCAGCTCATGGCCTTCATCAGCCAGGCCCTGTAGCCTCCAGCCCTAAATGAACCGGAAACCCCCGCTCCGCGGGGGTTTCTGCGTCAGCGGGGTTCCTTCTTCAGCAGGACGAGCTTGATCTCGTTGCCCGTGGCGTTGTGGACCACCTGGTCCATGACCAGGAGGATGAGCGGCAGGCCCCGGCCGCACTGCTTGTTGAGGTTCACGTCGGATACCGTGGACACCGCGGAGGTGTCGAAGCCCGGGCCCTGGTCGCGGATGGTGACGGTGAAGCGGTCGGGCGTAAGCTCGCTCTCCACGTCGATGAGGCGGCCCGCGTAGACCGGATCGGCCATGCGCTCCTGGAGCTGCGTGGCGTAGGCGTCCTGCTCGGCGAACAGGTCGCCCTTGAGGCTCGAATCCAGTTCCAGGGAACCGTGCTCCAGGGCGTTCACCAGGGCCTCGTGGAAGGCCATGGCGATGACGTCGACGTTGGTGGCCTTGGCGAAGCCCATGGGGACCAGGCGATCCACCAGATGGGACACGAGGCTGGGGATGTCCAGGTCCCGCGCCGCGGCGTGGAAGACCCGGCGCTCCTCCACCATGCCCCGCAGGCCGGCCTCCGCCATGCGGATCTCCCGGTGCAGGTCCACCAAGTGGAAGACGCTGTTCACCAGTTCCCGGATCGTGAGGGGCTTCTGGAAGAGGTTGGAGGCGCCCATGCGCATGGCCCGAATGGCGTAGTCCAGGCTCGCCTGCCCGGTCATGAGGACCACCGGGAGGCTGGGGTTGGTGGACTTGACCCGGTTGATGACGTCGAAGCCGTCCATGCCCTCCATGTTGATGTCCGAAACCACCAGGTCCAGCTGGGGGGAGGCGGGGTCCTCCAGGAGGGCCATGGCCTTCTCGCCTTCGGAGAAGGCGTGGACCTTCATGCCGAAGTGCGTGAGGGCATCCCCCACCATGCCCAGCACGGCCACATCATCATCAATTAGGAGCACATGGGGCGGCAGGGTGGTCATGGGGCAAGCTCCAGGGGTGGCCAACAATACCCTATCGGGCCGGAGGTATGCAATTCTTGAGAAAAGTCGCTGTTTTCGCCAAGGATCCTGTCAGGCCCTCGGGATAGGCCACCGGCGCCCCGCTCCGGCCCGGACGCAGGGGGGTCGAGCCCAGGAGGTCGCCTACCCGGGCGGAAAGGGCCTCCAGGGGCACCACTTCCACCAGCCCGGCGGCCTTCAGGGGGTCCACCAGATCCTCGAAATTGGCATAGCCGGGGCCCACCAGGGTGGGCAGGCCCCACCGCACGGACTCCAGGGGGTTGTGGCCCCCGTGCCAGGTCCAGCCCCCGCCCACCAGGGCCACGGTGCCCTCCCGGTAGGCCGAGGCCAGCTCGCCCAGGGTGTCCATGAGGAGGATCGTGGTGCCGGACCAGGCGGACGGCTCGGAAGGCCAGGTCTCCGAGGCCCGGCGGAAGGGGCGCCCGCTCAGGCGGTCGGCAACTTCCTGGAAGCGCCGGGGCTGGCGCGGAGCCAGCATCAGGCGCAGCCCCTCGTGCTCCCGGCCCGCCTGCTCCCAGGCTTCCAGGACCCGTTCCTCCTCGCCTTCCACGGTGTTGCCGGCCACCAGCACGGGAAAGGGGGCCCAGGCCTCCCGCAGCGCGTCCCAGCCCGCGTGCAGGGGGCGCGGGTCGGGGAGGTCGGCCTTGAGGTTGCCGCCCAGTTCCACCCGGGGGGCGCCGAGCTCCCGGAAGGCGCGGGCGGAGACCTCGTCCCGGGCGGCCACNNTCCCAGGCTGCGGGCCGTGAGCCGGCCGTTGACGATGCACCGGGGGATGCCCCGGAGTTCCAGCTCCCGCAGGAGGTTGGGCCAGATCTCGGTTTCCAGGCTGATGAAGGCCGAGGGCGGCACCCGCAGGAAGGGTTCGAGACCCCAGGGGTCGTCCAGGGGGAAGGGCCCGCCGGTGATGCGTCCCGTGCCTTTGTCCCAGCCCGGCAGGCGCCGCTCCATCAGGGCCAGGCCGTTGGACGTGCCCGTGGTGACGTGCACGGTGTGGCCCGCGTCCCGCAGCAGGCCCAGGATCCCTTCGGCCAGGAGCAGCTCGCCCACGCTCACCGCGTGGACCCAGAGCCAGCCTTCCGGAAGGTCCGCCCCCGGCTCCGCCTCCAGGCGCAGGCGCCAGTCGGGCGGCAGACCCCGCTTCACGGCCCGGGCGCACGCCCCCGCGAGGGAAACCGCCCCGAGATAGCTGCCGTCCACCAGATCCATGGGTCCAGCGTGACATGATCATAGGCACGGCTCAAAGCGATAGGAGAGACCGACGATGCTCGATGTGCTACTGGTGACAGGCCCCCTCGGTTCGGGCAAGACGACCGTGGTCAACCAGCTCCTCAAGGCCGAACTGGCCCGGGGCGGGAAGGTGGCCGTGCTCATCAACGAGTTCGGCACCGTGAGCGTGGACGGCCTCCTGGTGGACGCCGAGCGCCCCGAGCTGGCGGACATCGCGAACCTGGTGAACGGCTGCGCCTGCTGCAGCCTCAAGGCCGACGTGGTGAAGGTGCTGGCGGACTGGGCCGCCCTGCCCCCGGACCGGCGCCCGCACCGGGTGGTGCTGGAGACCACGGGCCTGGCCGATCCCACGGATCTGGTGGACCTGGAGGAGGACCCCGTCCTGGGGGACATCCGCCTGGCGGGCTGTCTCACGGTGCTGTCCGCCCTGACGCCCCTCCACCATCTGGAACAGAAACCGCTCCTGCGCCGCCAGGCCGCCCTGGCGAGCCTCGTGTACGTGAGCAAGGCCGACCTGGATCCCAGCATGGCCCTGGCCTGGGAAAGCCAGGTGCGCGCGGCCTTCCCGGGCCACGCCATCCGCCAGACACGCCTGGGCAGGGCCCCGGAGGGAAGCCCCGATCCCTGGTCCGGCATTCTGCCCGAGGCCCCCGCCTCCCTGGGCGTGCCCAGCTTCGCCAAGGCCCGCGCCCTGACCCTGCACTTCGACCACCCCGTGGATCCCGAGGGGCTGGAGGCGCTGTTCCTGCGTCCGCCCACCGTGGGTGAAGTGCTGCGGGCCAAGGGCGTCTGCGCCTTCGCCGGGTGGCCGGTGCGCAATGACGGCAGCGACCGCTGGGCTTTCCAACTGGCCGATGGCCGCCTGGAGATCACGCCCCTGCCCGCCCAGCCCGGCGGCGCCCTGGCGCCCATGGCCGCGGTGGTCATCGGCCTGGACCTGGATCACGCGGCCTGGCGGCGTGACCTGAGGGACCTCGAATGCCCGCCGGCCGGGGCCCGGAGAAAGCGCGGGATCTGATCTACGCTGTTTTACTTAGGCAGCATTATTTCAAGGTTTCCGTCCTCATCGCCGCCTAGACTGAGACTCAGGAACGGAGACCCCATGGCCGACAAACCCCTCGCCCTCGTCGTAGACGATACGGACCTTCATCGCAGCCTCATCAAGATGACCCTCTCGGCCAAGGGCTACGCCGTCACCGCGGCCTCCGACGGCCTGGAAGCCCTCGAGCGCTGCAAGGAGCAGAACTTCAAGCTCATCTTCAGCGACTTCGAGATGCCCAACATGAACGGCGCGGAATTCCTCCGCGCGGTCAAACGCCTTCAAGGCTACCGCTCCGTTCCCGTGGTCATCCTCTCGACCCTCACCGACGCCGAGACCCGCCAGCGGGTCATGGACCTGGGCGCCTTCCACTACATCGTCAAGCCCTTCAACCAGGCCAAGCTCGACGAGTTCTTCCAGAAGCTGGCATGAGCACTGCGGAGGAACGGGCCCAGTTCGGGGACCTCATCGACCAGCTTGAGCGGGAGGCCATGGACCTGGATGGCGGCGGCGATTCCGCCGGCGTCCACCTCCTCTTCCGCACCCTCCACAACCTCAAGAGCCTGGCCGCCTACATGGGGCTCAAGGACCTCACGGCCTCCCTCCACAAGCTGGAGGACGGGCTGGACGCCATCCGCAGGGGCCGCGAAGTGTGGTCGGCCACCTGGGCGGACGAGGTCTTCGCGCTCATCGACAAGGCCCGGAGCATCCCCGGCGCCGGCGAGGTCCCCGCGCCGCCCGCCCCCCGCGAACGCGTGAGGGCCGTGGCTCCCGCGTCGCCCTGGGGCCTGCCCCTTACGGAGGCGGAAGCCGAGACCCTCGCCGACGCGACCCTCCAGGGCATGGGCGTCTACCGCATCGAGAAGCTCTTCAAGTCGGGGCTTTCCCGCGAAGCCTTCCTGGGGCTCCCCGTCATGGAGGACGTGGCCGAGCTGGGCCTGCCCGTGGCCGTGCATCCCACCTGGGAGGCCTACGCCCAGGGCCCCGAGGAGCAGGTGGTGAAGATCCTCTTCGCCTCCCACCGCACCCACCAGGAGTTGGGCCGGATCCTCTTCGACCCCCTCCTCGAGCTCCAGGCGCCCCATCCCGCCCCGCTGCCGGTGCCGGAGGAGGAGCTCCGCTGCCTGGTCATCGAGGATGACACGCCCACCGGCGCCGTCCTCTCCCACATCATGAAGAAGCACGGCTCCTGCATGGTGGTGGGCACCGCGCGCGGCGGCTACGCCCAGTTCCTGAAGGCCTGGGAACGCACCGAACCCTACCAGATCATGTTCATCGACCTGGGCCTGCCGGATGTGGGCGGCCTGGCCATCCTCAGTGCCGTCCGCCGGTTCGAATCCGAACACCACATCCCCCGCAACCGGCGATGCATGGTCCTGGTCTGCACCGGCAGCATGGAGGTGGAGGACATCAAGGCCAGCCTGGTGCTGGAAGCGGACGGCTACCTGGTCAAGCCCGTCTCCCTGGAGGCCATCGAAGAAAAGGTCGCCTTGATCAAGGAGACCTGGCTGGCGGAGAATTAAGCCACTCCCATGCTCCTGCCCTCCTCCCACCTCCTGCGCGCCCTGGCCTTCGCGGCCGGGGCCGTGGTGTGCGCCGTGGTGGCCAATGCCGTGGCGCGGCCCGAGCGCCGCCTGGCGTGGGCGGGCTGGGTCCCCCC